>NZ_CP022522.1:1525000-1660000 GCF_002850255.1 Pseudoalteromonas sp. NC201 | reverse complement strand
TTTGGAATATTCCACATAACTACTTGGTATTGTCTTTTTTTCTATGTTCGCATGATTGCTTAAGCTTTGTCATGCAAATGATTAAATATCTTTTCAGCCATTTCAGGGCTGATCCCAGGAACTTGCTTTAATTGATGTATATTTGCAGATTTAACTCCCTGCATGCCTCCTAAAAACTTAAGTAGTGCCTGACGTCTTTTCTGACCTACGCCTTCAATCTCTTCAAGCACAGATTGCGTTCTTTGTTTTTGTCTTTTATTACGATGCCCTGCAATTGCAAAGCGATGTGATTCGTCGCGGATATGCTGGATAAGGTGTAATGCAGGTGAATCACTTTCGACATTCACCGTTTTACGACCACCATCTATTAGCAATGTTTCTAATCCCGGCTTTCGGCTTGTGCCTTTTGCAACCCCTATCAGTATCGGCATTTTATTGAGTTGCCAATCAGCGAAGAAAGATTCCGCCCTACCTAACTGCCCCTTACCACCATCAATAAAAATAATATCGGGTACTTTCGCTTCATCCGACATTTTGCCGTAGCGCTTATTTAATGCAAAATCCATCGCTGCGTAATCATCCCCTGGGGTGATCCCAGTGACGTTATATCTGCGATACTCTCTATTGTTTGGCCCTTGACCATCGAATACAACGCACGATGCGACCGTGTTTTCTCCCATGGTATGACTGATATCAAAACACTCCATTCTTTGAATGTCTGACAGCCCTAGCACTGCTTTTAGTTTGGCATATCGTTTGGTGATTGAGTCTTGTGCACTTTGTTTAACTTCAATACTGTTTTGCGCATTTTTATTTGCCAATGCAAGATATTGGGCTCGTTCCCCACGAACGTTACATTTGAAATTAACTTTGCGCTTCGAAACTTGAGTCAGCGCTGCTTCTAATGCACTTTCCTCTTCTATTTCGAATGGCAATACAATTTCTTTAGCAATTCTTGAGTGGTTACCCGTTGAAATGTAATACTGTCCAAGGAAAGAAGTTAGCACTTCATCTGCCCCAGAATCTTTTGGTACCTTTGGAAAATGTGTTTTCGTCCCAAGTACCTTATGTTCTCTTATCATCAGTACATGAATGGCCACTAAACCGTTCTTCTGTTCATAGCCGATGACATCAAGCTCTGCAAAGTTTCCTGCAATGGACTGCTGTTCTTGCATTTGCCTTAATAAAGCAATTTGATCTCTGTGTTTTGCTGCTTTCTCAAAATCCAAAGACATACTGGCGGTTTCCATTCGTTCCACCAGTGCTGAGATAACGTCCTGAGAGCGTCCTGTCAAAAACTGTCGAACCATGGCTACTTGCTCTTGGTATTCTTCGTCGCTTACTTTGCCAACGCATGGTCCTGAACATCTTTTTAACTGATACTGCAAACAAGGTCGGCTGCGTGCGCGGTAATACGCATCTTCGCATTGCCTAACAGGGAAAATCTTCTGCATTAACCTCAGACTTTCCGATACAGCAGCACTGCTAGGAAAAGGACCAAAATATTCGCCTTTTTGTTTTCTACTACCACGATGAAATGCAAGCCTTGGATGTTGATGGGCGCTCAGGAAAATATACGGATAACTTTTATCGTCTCTTAAGAGAATGTTATATCGTGGTTGGTATTTCTTAATTAAGTTATTTTCTAAAAGCAGCGCTTCGGTTTCGGTATTCGTTAACGTTACTTCAATATGATCAATATTACTGACCAATACTCGCGTTTTACTATCTGTGATATTTGAACGGAAGTAGCTAGAAACTCGTTTTTTGAGGTTTTTTGCTTTACCAACATAGATAACCTGGTCGTCCACATCGTACATGCGGTACACACCAGGTTCTGTTGTTAATGTCTTAAGGAAAGGTTTGTAATCAAATTCAGTCATTTAAAAAGAACTTAATGACTGCTATCTATATCGATCATTTTATGGCGAATAGCCAAGTGGGTTAATTCCACATCACCGCTAACATTGAGCTTTTCAAACATGCGATAGCGATAACTATTTACCGTCTTAGAGCTTAGGTTCAAGCGATCTGCAATATTTTGTGCTTTCTCACCTTTAGTGATCATGAGCATGATCTGTAATTCTCTTTCCGATAGCGATTGGAAAGGGTTTTCGTCATTGCGGCCACTAAATTGCGCAAGGGCAATCTGCTGAGCAATTTCTGGCGCAATATAACGCTGGCCAGCATTAACAGCACGTATTGCGTTGATCATTTCATCAGGGCCTGCACCTTTTGTCAGATAACCATGCGCACCAATTTGCATTACCTTGCTTGGGAAAGGATCTTCACAATGTACCGTAAGCACAATAACTTTTACATCTGGACAGTAACGGCAAATCTTTTTGGTCGCTTCCAATCCACCAATTCCAGGCATGTTCATGTCCATTAGCACAATGTCAGGCTCACTTTGGCGACAAAAGGTTACGGCTTCCTCACCAGTTTTGGCTTCTCCTACCACTTTAAAGCCACGCACATCATCTAAAATGCGTTTTATGCCAGTCCTGACAAGTTCATGATCATCAACTAAAAGCACATTAATCAATGGCACACCCTCTACATATATATTGGTAAAAGGAGCGAAGCAACCAACAGCCCCGCTTCCAGATGTTTGAGATTACCACATATTTTTTAAAAGCATAACGATAGAAACGAGAGAAAAATACAATTTTGATATGAATTAACCAAATAGTTAATTAATGAAAGAAGCAGTTTGATTATAATTCCACCGCTTTTATGATTTTAAAGGCAGCCGCTACGGCATTTAGCCACAGCGACTTATAGTAGATTAATTTTTATATGACTCAGCTTTGCTTTGAAAATTTATCGACCCAAAGTGCAATCACACCATCACCGGTTACATTACATGCTGTGCCAAAACTGTCTTGCGCTAAATATAAAGCAATCATCAATGCCACTGCGCCCTCATTAAAACCAAGCATACTGGTCAATAGTCCAAGCGCAGACATAACCGCGCCACCCGGCGCACCAGGAGCCGCAATCATTACGACACCAAGCATAAAGATGAATGGCAACATTTCCGACAATGACGGTACAACCATCTCAGGAGAAAGCAGCATCACAGCCATTGCGCAAGTCACTATGGTAATAGTCGACCCTGACAAATGAATGGTGGCACAAAGTGGTACGGTAAAATTGGCAACCTCTTCGTTAACATTATTAGATTTACTTGCACGAAGAGACACTGGAATAGTTGCCGCGCTCGACATAGTACCAATAGCGGTAAAATACGCAGGTAGCATATTTTTGATTAATTCCAGTGGATTTCTACCAAGTAACAGGCCGCTCACCACAAACAAAGTGCTTAGCCATAGCCAATGCATAATAATCGCGGCAAGCAATACTACGCCAAACGTACTTAGGGTGTCGAATACCGTACCTGCTACTGCCATTTCAGCAAAAACACCGGCGATGTAGAGTGGTAATATTGGAATAATGACTTTCGCAAGCAGTGCATCTACCACATCTCTCGCTTCGTCAGTGACACCTTTAAGTTTAGTTAAGCCACACTGGCTCATCCCAATACCAAAGATAAATGCCGTTGCAAGTGCCGTCATCACTCCCATCAGCGGAGGGATCTCAATATTAATAAAGCTCTTAAGATGAGATTCTTCCACGGCTTGATAAGCAACGCCGCCGTCAAAGAATGGGATGAAAGCATTAACTAATAAAAATGCTAATGTGCCAGCAATAATGGTTGACCCATAAGCAAAGCCAACTGTCTTACCAAGCAAGTGGCCCGATCCCTTTGGTAAGCCTGCTATACCTGAAGCAATAAAAAGCAGGATTATCAGAGGAATAGTAAAGCTGATAAGTTGTCCTATGATCACCTTGAAGGTGTATAAGAGCTCAACTAACACAGTCGGCAAGTACAGACCCGCCAACATACCAGCGACGATACCCGCCACTAGCTTCAATATAAGAGACATAGTTACTTCCTAGCAGATTTTCAAAGGCGTTGTTGTAACATGTTTTTGACCATCTTTGCTATTAATTCGATGGAGATAAATCGATTTGTACATTTTATGTATACATATTCGCCACCCAACGTAAATAATTGCAACCTGACGAAAATAAATTGTTTCAGTTCATTGCATATTATCTAATACTGGAAAAAGTCTCTGTAAAATAATTAAATTCATGCTTAAAGCTGTAACCTACTCTTTTTTCGCGCTTAGTCTATCTAGTCAAGCATGGGCACTAGACCCAAATAAAATCCCATTTGTCGATAGTTCTGCAAAAATTGATGGTGTACTTGAAGCCGATATTTGGCAACGTGCATTAGAAATAGATATCAACAACATCACTTGGCCATACGAGAACCAATCAAGTCCAGTTCAAACTAAGGCCTACGTATATGAGAATGGTCAATCTTTATTTATTGCTTTTGATGCAAAGGACCCTAATCCTGAATTGATCCGCGCATTTTATCGTGACCGTGACCGCGCCTGGGAAGATGATCTTGTCGGCATTAAAATTGATTCATTTAACAACGCCCAAAGCGCTTACCAGTTTTTCATCAATCCACTAGGTGTACAACAAGACTCAATTGAAAACGAACTCACTAAAAGCGAGAATGGTTCTTGGAATGGGATCTGGGATAGCGTCGGAAAGATAAACAAAGACGGTTATGTTGTTGAAGTTGAAATCCCACTTCGTGTATTGAATTTTAACGACTCCCTCGAGAGCAAAACCATGGCTTTAGAGTTTCTGCGTTTTTATCCAAGAAATGAAAGGTTGCGTATCTCCAGCATGCAATTGCAACATGCAAATTCTTGCTGGATCTGTCAAATGCCAAAATATCAAGGATTTGCTAAGGCTAAGCAAGGTAGTAACTTTGCCGTTATTCCAACACTTGTCACCAATAGGCAAGAGTCTCGCGACATAGATGATGGTATCGCAGAGCCGTGGCAAGCCGACAATAATGTCAAGCCGGGCTTAGACGTAAAGTGGGCTATCACGCCAGACACGACGCTAAACGCAACACTAAACCCTGATTTTTCACAAGTTGAAGCTGACACGGGACAATTGAGCGTTAACAATAGCTTTAGCCTATTTTTCCCTGAAAAACGGGCGTTCTTTTTAGATAACTCCGATTACTTTTCTTCTCACCTTAACCTTATTCATACTCGGAACATTTCAGCCCCCGATTATGGCGTCAAGCTTACCGGTAATAAAAATGGTCACACTTTTGCAGGATTTATTGCCAACGATGAAAGACTCAATGTCGTTGTTCCCGGAAATTTGGGCTCGAGTGTTGTCTCGTTAGAGAGAAAAAGCCAAAACATGGCGCTTAGATATCGTCATGACCTAAACAAAACCTTGTCTGTAGGCGTGACATCGACGACTAGGCAAAGCGACGACTATCGCAACCAAGTTGCGAGTATAGACGCCAAATACAAGCCAACTGATAACGATACCTTACAGGTGCAGTTAATTGGCTCGGATACAGACTATGATAGCGCTTTCGCCGAAGCGTTATGTGATAGTACGCTCGCTGAGTGCGACCTAAACGAAAGTGTACTCAGAGTGATAGACGAAGATGACCGTGGTGCTGGCTATTACGTTAATTATGAGCACAATCGCAAGCATTGGAAGGCATTTACCAGCTATCAAGCTCGCGATGCAGCACTTAGAACCGATATGGGCTTTATCACTCAGGTCGACTTTAATAAATTTCTTTTCGGCGGTGAGTACCGTTGGTATGGCGATGACAACAACTGGTGGAACCGTGCACGTTGGTACGCCGACTGGGATATTTCCCACAACGAGCAAGGCGAGTTATTAGAAAAAGAAGTGCAAACCAACTTTGCAGTTGACGGCCCGTTGCAAAGCTTTCTTGATTTCGGTGTTGAACATAGAAAACGTACAGGACTGCGACATGATGAAACCCGTTTAGCGATTGACGGCAATACCGATCTCTTTACCGAGAATTCACAGTGGACTTATATCGAGTTCAAGCCAATGGCCGGCGTTTTCGCAGGTTTGAACTTAAGTAAAGGAAACCGCGTTGACCTTGCAAACAACCGTGTTGGTGATTTGTACTTCGCCCGCCCGGTTATTAACGTCAATCTTGGCAAACATTTTGAAGTTAGATTGCGCCATACATACGAAAAAATGAAAGCTGACGGCGCGGAAGTTTATACCGCAAATCTGAGCGATATCCGCCTGACTTACCAATTCAACATTAATAGCTATTTGAGATTGGCAATCATCAATACAGATATTTCGAGAAACCAGAGCAATTATAGCGATGATGTTGATGCGACTTATAAAAGCATCAGCACCCAACTGCTCTATTCCTATAAACTAAACCCACAAACCGTTTTCTTTGCAGGCTATTCCGATCATGGTTATCAAGACGATGATTTGTCAAAAATAACTAAAGACGAAAAGACGGTATTTATGAAGTTCAGTTATGCCTGGTTGATTTAAATATCAATCTTTAAATAACTATTGGCTATAAGCAAATTTGATATATCTTATAGCCAATCTTTCCTTTCGTTTTGCGAAATGCGCAGTAAAGTGATGGAATACAAGCAAACCTAGATTAGGGAACACAAATGACTAAAGTATATGCAGACAACAGTCTAACTATCGGTAATACACCGCTGGTTAAAATCAATCGCGTTTCTGGCGGCAATGTTTACGCAAAAGTGGAAGCGCGTAACCCAAGCTTCAGCGTTAAATGCCGTATTGGTGCGTCTATGATCTGGGAAGCTGAAAAAGCAGGTCTTCTTAGCGAAGGTAAAGAACTTATTGAACCAACTTCAGGTAACACGGGTATTGCACTGGCTTTCGTTGCTGCTTCTCGTGGTTATAAGTTGACACTTACTATGCCAAATACGATGAGCCTTGAGCGTCGTAAACTACTTAAAGCACTTGGCGCAAATTTAGTGCTAACAGAAGGCGCTAAGGGCATGAAAGGCGCGATTGAAAAAGCAAATGAAATCCAAGCAAGTAACCCTGAAAAGTACGTGTTACTACAACAGTTTGAAAACCCAGCAAACCCGAAGATCCACTTTGAAACAACGGGTCCAGAAATTTTTGATGCACTTGAAGGTAATATCGATTACTTCGTTGCGGGCGTTGGTACAGGTGGCACGATCACCGGTGTTTCACGCTATCTGAAAAATGAAAAAGGCCTAAATGTTAAGTCAATTGCTGTTGAGCCAGTTGACTCACCAGTTATCACGCAAACCCTTGCGGGCGACGAAGTAAAGCCAGGTCCACACAAAATTCAAGGGATTGGCGCTGGCTTTATTCCAGGCAACCTAGATCTTGAGCTTATTGATGGCGTTGAGTTGGTGTCGAATGAAGATGCAATTGCAATGGCACATCAGCTGATGAAAGACGAAGGTATTTTAGTAGGTATTTCTTCTGGTGCAGCCCTAGTTGCCGCAAAGCGAATTGCCGAGAAACCTGAAAATGCCGATAAAAACATCGTGGTTATTTTGCCAAGCGCTGCTGAGCGTTACCTAACTAGCCCACTTTTTGCAGACACATTCTCTGAACAAGAATTAGTGCAGTAAGAGTAGAGCTTCATATTCTAGATTACCAAGGGGCATCACTGCCCCTTTGTTTTTTATATTACTCCTTTTAATTTCACCTTCCTTCACTACACTTTACCTATTCGCTACTCTTTTTTGACTTCGATGATTGTAAAGACCTTATTACTCTTGTTTTTTCTCATGTTTAGTAGCTTCATCTATGGGGAGAATTTAAACGTCGCCTACTTCAAGGGCGGTGAATTTCACCTTGTTGCTGGAGAAAAGTACCAAGGAGGTTATCTATACAATAAGAAAGGCAAAAATGCGTTCATTCATATCGTGACATTAGATTGGCCACCTTATATCGGTGCAAACCTCTGCAACAAAGGCTGGGCTTTCCAGTTTGCCGTCGCACTGCTTACCGACTTAGACTATCAAGTGTATGTTGAATTTTTGCCTTGGGCTCGTGCTGTAAGAGCCGCGGAAACGGGCAAAGCAGATATTTTATTCCCAGAATACTATATTGAGGATTCAGCGCCGTCTGACAATCACAAGAATAAGACCCGCAGAGAGCTACTTGCTTTATCTAATGCTTTTCCTGGTGGTGAAATCGGCTTTTTGAAGCGAAGAGGTGAAGAAGACCGCTTTGATGGTAATCTAAACTCAGTTAAGAATGAGCTCATTGGTGTCGTGAGGGGCTATCAGAATACCCCTGAATTTGATGCTATGATGGATAATGGTGAATTCGTTACAGTGGAAGCCGTAAATGATTTACAGCTAGTGAAATTACTCGTCGGTAAGCGCGTAAATTTAGTAATAGGCGATCCAAAAGTGCTGCGCTTTACGGTCAATTATTCAGACTTACCTAGAGCTGAGAAAATTGAATTACTGAGAAACATTGAAAACGTGACGCCACCTATTAAGTATAATCACCTCTACTTTGCACTTAGCAAACAAAAACCACATTGGCATGAATTGCTCAAAGATATCAATCGCAATCTCTATCAATTTGAGAACAGTGGTGAAACGCAAAGAATGATTGAAATGGTCAGTAACGAGTGTTATTGACCTCTACATAAAACTTAACGCCTAAGTACGCTGCTTGTTCAATACCTCAGCTTAAACACACCGCATTTTTAGCTAAAATACGCTTAGGCAAATCGCTTTAGTTAATCCCTAAATACTTGTGCACTTGAACTGATAGGCGCCAATTTTTCGCTTTGCAATTGTCTATTGCAAGCTTAGTGGCCTTGGCTTTTTGGCTAATTGGCTGAAGATACACTAGCTTTGGTTCAACCCCAGTTTGTGCAAATAACGCCTCTAATTCCTCAATATGCTTTTGCATCGCGACGGGGTGCTTTATTTCATCGGCACGAGCCATTGCACTTGGAAGTACTTTGTAACCTCCACGCATATTAATTTTTGGCGACACAGTAACCCAAGTTTCAGCTGGCGCGAGGATCTCAAATGTCCCACTGGTTTCAACCTGTGTGCTGTACCCTTTACTATGCAATAACTCGCATAATGGGCGAAGATCAAACATACAAGGTTCACCACCGGTGATCACCACATGTTTGGCTTGGTAGCCCCGCGCCTCGAAAATCGCCAAGATCTCGTCAGCACTCGCGTTTGCCCACCACTCTGAGTCAGCCTTTTTTTCTACAGTGTTATCCAATGAAACAATAAAAGTGTCGTTGGTTTCCCAGGTTTGTTTGGTATCACACCAAGCGCACCCAACTGGACAGCCCTGCAAACGTAAAAAGATTGAAGGCGTACCAGTGAAGCTTGCTTCACCCTGAATTGTTTCAAATATTTCGTTAACCTTGTACAAAATGGCCCCGTGTTTAAGATAAAGTTGTCGAAAAATACCGCGAGAAAATTGTCATTTCTCCAGCGGCCGTGTAGTATATCGCGCCCTAAAGTAAACCTCTATCAAAATCGAGGCAAATCACCTATGAGCGAAAAAGTTGTCGTAATCTATTCCGGCGGAATGGACTCTTACACTGTATTAAACAAGGCTGTCCGCGAGGGCCATGAGGTTTATGCACTGTCTTTTAACTATGGCCAGCGACATGTAAAAGAGCTACAAGTTGCCGCTGACGTATGTGCAAAACTCGGCGTTGCTCATAAGGTCGTTGATATTTCGGCTATCAATCAATTATTGTCAGGCTCTAGCCTAACAGATGACATCGACGTGCCAGAAGGCCACTATGAAGAAGAGAGCATGAAGAGCACGATTGTGCCTAATCGCAATATGATTTTGCTTTCTCTTGCGGTAGGTTACGCTGTCTCTCTAAAAGCAAATAAGGTATTTTACGGTGCTCACTCTGGCGATCATGCAATTTATCCAGATTGCCGCCCAGAGTTCGTTAAAAAGATGGATGATGTTTGTCGCATTGCGAACTACGACGCGGTTGAAATTGTCAGTCCTTATCTTAACAACTCAAAAATTGATATCCTGACTGACGGTCTAAAAATGGGATTAGATTACGCTGACACTTGGACGTGTTACAACGGCCGCGAAAAAGCATGTGGTAAGTGCGGTGCTTGCCAAGAGCGTCTCGAAGCGTTTGAACTAAACCACGCAACAGATCCGCTCCCGTACGAATAACAGTATTGAAAAAGGCCTCTGTTGAGGCCTTTTTCATATTCTTTTCAAGTACTTCATTTTACTGGAAGCGTCATACCTTCAAATAGCTTGTCGATATCATCTTGATTTCGTAGCAAACTTGCACGCTCTACCACATCTTTTGTGAGATGCGGTGCAAATCGCTCAATAAAATCGTACATGTAGCCTCTTAGGAAGCTTCCTTTTCTGAAACCGATTTTCGTCGTACTTGCTTCAAATAGGTGACTTGCATCGATACAAACTAAGTCGCTATCAGACTTTTCATCAAGTGCCATTGACGCTAATACGCCAACACCGAGCCCTAATCTTACATAGGTTTTAATCACATCGGCGTCTGTTGCAGTAAACACGATGTGTGGCTCCAAACCATGAGCATTAAATGCTTTATCCAGTTCTGAGCGGCCAGTAAAACCAAACACATAAGTGATCAACGGATATTTAGCGACGTCTTGCACCGTCAGTGCACTGCCTTTTTGTGCAAGAGGATGGTCTTTGGCGACCACAATACTACGATTCCAGTGATAGCAAGGTAGCATGACAAGATCACTGTACAAATGCAGCGCCTCGGTAGCAATAGCAAAGTCAGCATCACCTCGAGCGGCAGCATCAGAGATTTGCTGTGGCGTACCTTGATGCATGTGTAGAGAAACCGCAGGATATTTTTTCATAAATCCTTGGATCACAGGAGGTAACGCGTAACGAGCTTGTGTATGCGTCGTTGCGATGTTTAGTTTACCTTGATCTGGTAAGGTATGTTCATTTGCAACCGCTTTGATCCCTTCCACTTTAGAGAGGATCTCACGAGCAATATTAATAATTTCATTACCCGCGCCCGTAACATGCGTTAAGTGCTTACCGCTACGGCCAAAAATTTGTACCCCCAACTCGTCTTCAAGCATGCGCACTTGCTTTGAAATACCAGGTTGAGAGGTATATAAACTTTCCGCCGTCGCTGACACATTAAGGTTGTGATTCAACACTTCGACGATATATCTCAATTGTTGTAATTTCATATTGCTTTTATTCTTATGATCTCTTGATGTTGAGCATCAGCCCATAGCAAAACCGCTTTTTGTTAGCGAGTTTAGTGCAAAGCGATAAAAACCGCCTGTTACGACCTTATGTAGGCTAGCACATTTGGTAAAAATGAGGTAGCCAAGAGGTACTAAATATCAGCATTTTCACTGACGCTCCGACAGTCATTTGGCCAAATAGCGGATATTGTGACACGCTTTTGCAAACTCACGAGCTAAATCTGGCGACTATCTTTCACTAAAACTAACCGCTCATTTAGGCATCGGCTATACTAAAAAATAATGAATTCTTTATCTTTTTTACAGGTTATTGTCGTAAACCTGTTCAGAATAGTACGAATTCATGTAAGATTAAAAAATTACACTGGTGGTTACATGAAAGAGATTTCAGTATGTTTGTTTCTATTATAATAATGTTGATTGTTGCACTTATCGTCATAGCAGTTTGGGTAAGCGCTATCCAGCAACATAAAGAGAAACAAGAAGCGGAGAGACGCAAAGAACTTGCTAAGCAAAAACGCGTAATAGAAGAAGCGGAAGACGTCATCATGAATGGCAGCAATATTCCGATGTCTGAAGTCATGATCCGTATTATTCAGCGCCGCGTGCACGATGCTTTAGCCGCAATGGTGGAGTTGTCTCCTACTTCGAAAGAATTAAAAAGTCGCTTACACGAGTCGCAAGAGCGCTTAAATACTCAGCCTGAAAAAGCAGCTGACTCAGACTCGATAGCACTTCCAGACAACGACAAACAAATTATCGCATTAGTTCAAGGCATAAAGAAATTACGCCAACTACTACGCTCAGAGCATAGTAAAGGTAAAGTAGACACTCAACTGTTCGTTAATGAAGACCGTAGGCTGGAGCGCTTTCAGCTTAAAATCAATGTTGAAAGCCAGATAAAACGAGGGCTTTCAGCGAGAACCGCAAACATGGTCGGTTCAGCAAGACAATACTTTGAAAAAGCTTACGCTACAATTTGCGCCGTCTCATACAATGATGACTATGTAAAAGAGAAAAAAGCACAGCTGGAAGGTTATTTAGAAGAGATCAGCAGCGAACTTAGAGCGTCCAACGCATCAGCGGTGAAAAAGAAAGCAGAGCAAGAACAAGACGACTTGGACGTATTGTTTGCACCGAAGAAGAAGTGGTAACACCATAATTTACGTGAAAGGCTGGTCTCCCAGCCTTTTTTATTACAAATGAAGTAAACCCACTTGCTTAACCAAAAGCAAACTTAACGATAAAGAGTGCTGTCAGTACCCAAACGCTGATACTGATTTCATTTGCCTTATTACACGCCAACTTAACTGCCGTATAAGAAATAAAACCCAAAGCAATACCATGCGCGATTGAAAACGTGAGCGGTGTCATCAATAACACAACACTCACCGGAATAGCATCGCTCATCTCATCCCAATTAATCAACTTTAGGTTTTGTAGCATTAATACCGACACATACAATATCGCGCCTGCCGTCGCATATGCAGGAACCATCTGTGCCAATGGCGCAAAGAACATCATGAGTAAGAAGCAGATCCCCACGACCACGGCCGTCAACCCTGTGCGACCACCGACAGATACACCCGACACTGATTCAATGTATGAAGTCGTCGTTGAAGTACCGAGCACTGAGCCTGCAATCGTCGCAGTGCTGTCAGCTGACAGTGCCCTACCCAACCTTGGCATGCGACCATGTTCGTCAGATAATCCGGCCTTTTGAGTCACCGCAACCAATGTGCCACTGGTATCAAATAAATCGACAAATAAAAATGCAAACACCACGCTAAGCATGGAAAGCTCAAAAATTCCGCTCAAATCCAACTGCATATAGGTCGGCGCGATGCTTGGGGGGATATCAACAACCCCGTGATAATCTACAAGCCCAAGCCCCCACGCAATACCCGTTACCATTAAAATGCTGATAAGCACGCCACTTTTGACTTCACGGTACATAAGCGCCGCAATCACAAAAAAGCTCGCAATGGCTAATAGCGGGCCGGGAGAAGTGATATCACCAAGTTGTACTAATGTCGCATCGCTTGCGATAACAATTTTCGCGTTCTTTAGCGCGATTAAGGCTAAGAATGCGCCAATACCTGCCGCGATCGCACGCTTTAGCACAATGGGAATAGCTTGGATCACCCATTCGCGTACTTTGAATACGCTCAAAAATAGAAATAAACAGCCCGACATAAATACCGCGCCTAATGCACTTTGCCATGTATAGCCCATGCCAAGCACAACACCATAGGTAAAAAAGGCGTTTAAGCCCATTCCAGGCGCAAGCGCTAAAGGATAGTTTGCCCATAGTCCCATAATAAAACAGCCGATTGCGGCTGCGATACAAGTTGCTACAAAAGCAGCGCCGTGATCCATGCCAGCTTCTGCTAGCATTGCAGGGTTTACGAAAACGATGTAAACCATAGTAACGAATGTCGTCAAGCCAGCAATCACCTCAGTTCTTACATTGGTGTGCATAGCTTGCAGTGAAAATAACCGCTCGAGCATAACTAAAATTACAAATTTAAGGAACAAGTGGTTGGATTTTAACACGAATCACTTTAAAACTCGGACAAAATAGTTAAAATTCAGCTACACTCTGCTTATCAACATTATTGCGAATAAAGATATGGATCAAAATAGCACCGACAACTCAGCAAACCATGACTTAGAACAGCAGCTGCTGAATGTGCTTGAATTTGTAACGTCGCCATTAAAAGCGGACGCAAAATTCCCAGATCTTCACGACAATACCCAAGCTTTGAAAAAAGGCCTCTATTACCTAAAAGAAAAATCTTTTCCGCTTGCGGCAAAATGGCTAAGACTGGCGGCGATGTCTGGTGATTTGAAGGCACAGTTCTTTTTAGGTTTGTTGTTTATGAAAGGTCAAGGAGTGCCACCCAGCCCCTTTCATGCAGCCGCTTGGTTAAGTTTGGCCAGCAGCCAAGGGCACAAAGGCGCCGAACAGGTACTACTAGATGTACGCCGCTTCCTTACAACTAAGCGCTTTAGAGATGCACAGTGCTATGCTGCAACACTTTACGAGCAAATTCATCAACTACAGCATATTAGCCAGTAAATTAAATTTGACTCTCCAAAAAAACCTAGGCTAGGCGTAGCTAAGCCTCTCTTAAGTAAACGTACGCTTTCCCTCCGCGACGATCAAAATGATACAGTAGGAAAACTACTGTATCGCAGCTGAGAAAACTTCCTTGCTTTACTCATACTGAACTTTCGTCAATTAAGCTCTCATTTCAAAAAAATCACAACCACTTGTTTTATATTGAAAATTTAAACTAAATAAAAATTAAGCTTGAATATTGATTAAAAAGCTAGCAATTTCCCTTGCATTCACACACTGTATAAACTACTGTATACAAATACTGTATAGATAACCAGTGAGACAATTATGTTACACAGCAATGCACTTCTACAGCCAAACAATTCAACTTATTACACACTTAACGAAATCAATAATGTGATAGTTGAAGATGAGATCGTCGCTAGTTTAGAGTTACTTAAAGTTTTACATAAATGTCAGCATAAACAAGGCTGGACGCTACTCGTTGCACCCGATAATGTACCAAACAAGTCACTACTAGAAAGCGCTTCAGTTGATGCAAGTAAGTTGCTCGTCATTAGGCAAAAGCACATATACGACCTTGAGTATGTACTTAAAAGTGCTATCAGCAATGGTAATTTCGCTGCAGTGGTGATTTGGACTGATATTGCATCAGTGCAAACTATCAACAAAATGGAACTGCCGGTATCTGACGTTGCGATCCACTGTTTTCAAAGCGCTTAACAAGCTACAATAACAGGATATAAATTTGTTAAAACTGAAGTTTTTTATGTCTTGTTATTGCAATTCATCCCTTCCCTATTCGCAATGTTGTGAACCGTACCTTAAGGGACAAAAATTCGCAGAGCGTCCACAAATACTCATGCGCTCTCGCTATACTGCATACTGCTTAAAAGATGCAAAGTATATTCATGACACCTATGCCCAGGCTAAACAAGCACAAAACAATATCGACGATATTGCTGCATTTGCTAATTATGCACACTTTATAAAATTGGAAGTGCTAGAAGAAGTAGTAGAAGCTACTCAGGGGATCGTTGAGTTTAAGGCGCACTATATCGCAGAAAACACACACTATATACTCCATGAGCGGTCAAATTTTATTACCGAAGCAGGCAGATGGTATTACTTAGATGGTGAATTGTACGATACACCTACAACCAAAGTAGGCAGAAATGACCTCTGTCCGTGCGGCAGTGATAAAAAGTATAAAAAGTGCCACGGTAGCTAAAATAGTCTGAACTAGAGATTAGATACAAAGCAATAAAAAAGGCTTGAAACGAGCTAAGGATGATTAAAGGCCGTTTAGCTTATACCAGTTGTATTAAGTAAATGATCTATCTTGAAGCGGGGAAATAGCTTTAGTAGCAAGGCAAAAATTTTGCTATTTAGTTGTTCTAAATGAGAAATTTTTAACGAAGCTAATATGCTATTTCACCCTTCAAATTGATTAGAGAATTAATTCAATTGGTATTAGACATGAAGCACGATAAGCATGGCGTTTTATGTCAGTCTAGTAACGAAGCAAACAGCTGTAAAACAGCAAGTTTAATACCAGTTTGTCTTAAATTTGCTCAATTTTGAAGGAGTAAAAGCAGCTAATGTTGTTACGCCGTCGCGCGTAACATACTCTGCATATCACCCGTTGCAATTTGATCATAAAAACCAGCCGCATCCATTGCCTTATCAGCAACTAAGGCCAGTTTACCTTGCGCGCTCGCCAAACGTCTTTTAACCGCTGGTTCCAAATTTTCTACGACTTCGAGTGGAATATGCTTTTTATCATTTCGTGCGGCAAAAGGTTCTGGATTTAAATTTTCTTGCAATCGCAAGGTTGCCATCGCCCCCATAGATACCAGCTGCGCGTTATGCTGACCAATAAGCATATTGTACTCTTTTGGCGCAAGCGGCTTTTGTGGACCTATTTCAAATTGCTTTTTTAGTGTTTCTTCTGAGTTATCTTTTGCGGCAGCTTCAGATTTTGGTAGGTGAAATTGGCTAAAATCTAATGCATCGGTTGATAGCATAGATAACAGCATGGCAAAATCGGCAGAGCGCGTCTCATGAACACTAATGTTCAATGCGGATCCTAATTGCGACTCACTGATTAAAACGCCATCAATTTGCATGTATTCCAACCGATTATTTTGCTAATTATGAATTTATCGGCCTTTTTCCGAAAAACTTTAGTAGTTTTCTTTACTTCGAAAAAAACTTTGTTATTATCACCGCCGTTGTTTAGGAGGGGTTCCCGAGCGGCCAAAGGGATCAGACTGTAAATCTGACGGCTCAGCCTTCGCTGGTTCGAATCCAGCTCCCTCCACCATAAACAACAGTTACAATTTCGGAGGGGTTCCCGAGCGGCCAAAGGGATCAGACTGTAAATCTGACGGCTCAGCCTTCGCTGGTTCGAATCCAGCTCCCTCCACCACTTTTAAAGTAAACGCTCCAAACGATGGAGGGGTTCCCGAGCGGCCAAAGGGATCAGACTGTAAATCTGACGGCTCAGCCTTCGCTGGTTCGAATCCAGCTCCCTCCACCACCTTTTATTGTGTTATCTCACAACAAGCTTACATATATAAACGAGCTTAAAAACAATCCAAAGCCAAAAATAAAATGTGCTGCCATACTTTTTACCCTTGCCTTATTCGGCTCTGGTAATTTAGATGCTGCTACCCCTGCACCAAAACAGGGTTGCATAATAAAAAATGGAAAAACACACGTTATTAAGCCAAAAACTAACGCAATCAAAAGGCTAGGCTCAGTCAACCAAGGCTTGCCCACGCTCAGAAGTAACACCAAGGCGAATACAATCCCAATGAGATAATGCATGCACCAGCCAATGACACCTTCACCAGATATTGGTTTACTGTGCCCGATACCTTGATGCGTGAGTTGACCTTTACACAAGTGTCCAATCCACCTACCAACCAATGCATAATCTAAGCCCTTTATGGCAAACACGCGACTGAGCATAAATGCCCACAAATCCATAACAAGCGTTGCACCTACGCCAATCGCGACTGCTGGCATTAACATCGAATATAGGCTTTCCACTATTTTTACTCCTCTTTTTTACTGATAGCCGCTATCCTACTAGTTCAAGTTAACTTTAAGTCAAGGGCAAGAATGGATATCAGTGAAGTTGCAAAGAAGTCTGGTTTACCCGCATCCACGCTTAGATATTATGAAGAAAAAGGACTGATCCGATCGATTGGTCGACAAGGGCTCAAACGTGTTTTCCCCCCTTCAATACTTGAACGCCTAGCGCTTATTACACTAGGCAGAAACGCAGGCTTTTCGTTAGATGAAATAGCGGACATGTTTACCCCCGAGGGTAAAGCGGATATTGATAGGGTGAAGTTACAATCCAAAGCGGATGAATTAAATGAAACCATTAAGCATTTAACTGCAATGCGAGATGGCCTCTATCACGCTGCCAAATGCCCAGCGCCAAGCCATTTTGAATGTCCGACATTTCAAAAGCTGTTAAAACGCGCGGCAAAAGCGAGGCCCGAGAAATAATAGGCATAAACAGGGCACTATGCTAATGCTCAATCATCAAGTCAGGACCGTGGTCACGTAAATAACGCCGAGCCATTTTATGGTCGTGGCCATAGTGCTTTGTTACCAAGCGCCAAAATGCGCTATTGTGTGCCATGACGTGAAAATGGCAAAGTTCGTGCACTACCACATAATCGATTACCCACTTAGGCGCACCAATCAAAAACGTATTAAACGCAAGCACGCCTTTAGATGAAAAACTGCCCCAGCGGCTTTTATAAACTCGTATCTTTAGCGTATCAAAGCGAGCTTGAATATCAGGTTGATAGCGCGCAATAACCATGTCTACATAGTCATTTAGCGTTTCGCTTAACAGCGCAACTAATTCACGCCATTCATTTTTGACAGCCTTAAGTAAAACCCTTTTGTTGTCAAAATCAATTACAGAGGTCGTGCTTTCGCCCCTTTGAATGGTAAAGGTCTCGCCGAAGACTTGCACAATTCCTGTTTCCAGTGGCCGAGGGCTCTCAGGTATGATTTTTAGAGCAAGCTTTGATTTTATCCAATCGGATTTGCTTTCCACCCAAGTATGTAACCAGCGCTCGCAAATTTGCTCTGGCGCATACACAAACACTTGGCCTGCTTTTATTTTTATCGCAACGCTCTTACGCTTTCGGCTTTTCTTTAATTGATATTGCAAGGTAACAAATTCTTAGTCACTAAAGCATGCATTATAGTATGAGCAACTTGTCAGAGTCACTGCAAACGCCATGCAAGATAATGAATTAGACCAACGATGGCAATAAACTCATCAATAGTGTGGTTTCTAACACTTTATAAATTAGAAAGATTTTTTCGTTAAATCACCGTATTTATTATTTTTGCTGCTACGCTTAATGAAAAAGGCATTTTGATTTAGGCAAGCTATGGCTGATAAACCCATTTGCCAATATGTGTCACCTGAGGGAAAAAAATGCAGTGAAATCGATATGGGCTCAGGTTACTGCTTTTGGCATGACAATAAATTCGATAAAGGTGGCTTGGAGCTAAGCCAGAAGCTTGAACGCTACGCCAAGCGCGGTGGTTTGCTGCAAGGCTTAGAGTTGAAGCGGGCCAATTTAGAAGGGCTCAATCTTGTTAACTTTGAAAATCATCATGGCTATGATCTATCTTATAGCAACTTTTATCGTGCCAATTTGAAAGGGGCGCACCTGTTTAATAATACCATTAAGCATGCGTCGCTAATGAAGGCCGACTTGAGAGAAGCAAGTCTGCACTGCTGTAATTTAGAAAGCACCAATTTGCTCGGTATAAAGCTTGAAAACACCCGTATTGATAATATGGAACTCGGCGAGCAATTACTACAAGAGCAGCAAGCTTTTGAGGCTCGTAGAAACCGAGCCAAAGAGGACGCGGAAGACTTGTTCTTACAGTCGGAAGAGATCTATCGTTTACTACGTAAAGGTGCGGAAAACCAAGGACTATTTGAAATGGTTGGGCGCTTTACATACAAAGAACTGCGCATGCGACATGCCCAGTATCCACGATTTTCAAAACGTCACCTAATTTCCAGCTTTGTCGACTTATTATGTGGGTATGGAGAAAAACCGGAAAATGTCATTCGCTTCAGTTTAGGTATGATAATTACCTGTGCATTTTGCTATTTTCTATTTGGTGTTTCGTTTCAAGATCAGATAATGCAACTGGACTTAGACAACAGTGTATCTGAAAACGTAATGGCGCTGCTGAACAGCTTTTATTTTAGTGTTGTTACTTTCACAACCTTGGGTTATGGGGATATTACGCCTGTGGGGATCTCACGGCTGATCGCAGCGGTAGAGGCTTTTACCGGCAGCTTTTCATTAGCGCTATTTGTGGTGGTATTTGTGAAGCAAATGACGAGGTGATACTCATCTCGTCATTTTTAATCCGCGATTTCTGATTTCAGTTGTTCTAAAAAATCCAGCATATATTGGGTGCGAGCTTGAGCCTGCTCTCGGGCTGCGGTGGTATGCATGTTATCTTTAATATGCAGCAGCTTAATGAAGAAATGATCTAAGGTATATTTGGTATCGTCAGCTTTTCTATGCTCACAAAAAGGGTCTTCTACATTGTAAAGATTACGCGCTATCGCCCCACCTACTTTCATACAGCGGCTAACACCTATCGCCCCTAACGCATCCATTCTGTCCGCATCTTGGACAATTTTGGCTTCTAATGTCGTGGGTGTGACACCAGCGCTAAAGCTGTGTGCAACAATGGCGTGGTGAATAGCCTCAAGTTTATCCGTGTCGTACTTCAACTCTGTTAGGAAGGCAACCGCCTTATCTGCAGCTAATTTAGACGCCAGCGGCCTATCTGGATGATTTTTTGCTACGGCAACACAATCATGTAACCAAGCGGCAGGGATCACTACAGCAGGATCCGCCCCCTCAGCTTCGCAAAGTGACTTTGCGACTTTAACTACACGCTTGATATGAGACAAATCATGGGCGGTATCTGCACATGGAGTCGACAGCATAAACTCTTCACATGCTTTTTCTAATTCATGCATTTTTAACGTCATTAAGCTCAACTTTTATTAATATCCGATAAATAAGCCCACACAAATTTGGCGTGAAAGGCATTACTGATTGTATGTTGCCACACCCTTCACTAAAA
Source organism: Pseudoalteromonas sp. NC201 (assembly GCF_002850255.1). Lineage (NCBI taxonomy): Bacteria > Pseudomonadati > Pseudomonadota > Gammaproteobacteria > Alteromonadales > Pseudoalteromonadaceae > Pseudoalteromonas > Pseudoalteromonas sp. NC201. Next base: position 1,639,576 of record NZ_CP022522.1, on the reverse strand, counting down.
TGGCAGCTATCAGGAAAGATTAGAGAAAATATATGACTTGCGCGCTATATCTGCAACCAGGCAGAGAAAAATCCCTTAACAGAAAACACCCTTGGGTTTTCTCAAAAGCTATTAAAAAAGTAAAAGGTAAGCCAGCCCTTGGCGATACCGTCAAGATTTACAGCAATGAGGGTAAATACCTCGCGACAGCCGCTTACAGCCCAGACTCTCAGATCAGAGCCAGAATTTGGACATTTGATGAATCACAACATATCGACCAAGCGTTCTTTGAGCTAAAACTCGCACGAGCACTAGCGGCCAGAGAATATGTTATCGCTGAAGGTGGTTTAACTGGCTTTAGATTGTGTGCCGCAGAGTCAGATGGTCTGCCAGGAGTAACAATTGACAAGTTTGATAACTACTTGGTTTGTCAGTTGCTAAGCGCTGGTGCCGAGCGCCACAAGGGTGAAATAGTAATGGCATTGCAATCACTATTTCCTGATTGTCATGTTTACGAGCGCTCAGATGTTGATGTACGCAAAAAAGAAGGCCTTGATAAAATTACCGGACCGCTTGCTGGCGACGCGCCAACCGCACCTGTCCTTATTAGCGAAAATGGTTTAAAGATTGAAGTCGATATCATCGGCGGCCATAAAACTGGCTTTTATCTAGATCAACGCAACAGCCGAGCCGCGTTAGAACGCTTTGTAAAAGACAAGGAAGTGCTTAACTGCTTCTGCTACACCGGTACATTTGGCCTTTATGCACTGCGCGGTGGCTGTAGTAAAGTAATCAACGTTGACGTATCGCAGCCAGCACTCGACACAGCTAAACGCAATGTAGAACATAATGAACTAGACTTATCGAAAGCTGAGTTTGTTAAGCAAGACGTGTTCAAACTACTTAGACAATATCGTGATGAGGGCCGTCAATTCGATACTATCGTGATGGATCCACCAAAGTTTGCAGAAAGTAAGGCGCAGCTTAACGGTGCTTGTCGTGGCTATAAAGATATCAATATGATTGCCATGCAGATATTAAAGCCTGGTGGCACGTTACTCACCTTCTCGTGTTCTGGCCTTATGGAACAAAACCTGTTTCAGAAAGTCGTTGCAGACGCTGCGCTCGATGCCGGTAAGGAATTGTTGATCATGGAAAGGCTAAATCAAGCAGCCGACCACCCTATTGCGGGCAATTATCCAGAAGGCTTTTACCTGAAAGGCCTTATTTGTAAGGTCTATTGATTTAACAATTTTTTAAGGTGGTATAGAAGAACACTTCAATACCACCTTTATAGCTTAGTTAATCTAATTAAACTTGGTGATTTCAAGCCCTACAACCCACTGCTCATCCTGCTCTTGACTACAGCGGATCACGGTTGCATGAGCACTAAGTGGCTGGATCATATCGCCACTGGAATCAATGAAAATGTCAACGGTTGAATTTGCTTCGATTGGGTCGCTCACTGTCACCGACAATCCTGTAGCGCTTAAATCGTGACAAACTCCTTGATGCACTTTACCCGACTCAAGCTCGGTTAATTTTGCTACTGCATCCACCGACATACGCATAAAACGGCGTTTATCTTCATTGATCATATAATGCTCCTACACCATTGATTTTATTTTTTCTAATAGCGATTGCATTGAGAATGGCTTAACCACATAAGCATCACAGCCTGCATCGAATCCCGCTTTTTGTTCTTTTTCGGACTCTAAACCAGATACCATTAATACCGGAATATCCTTCGTCTCTGGTGTATTTTTCAACATTCGACAGGTGTCGTAACCGTCAAGACCCGGCATACACACATCAAGCAAAATAGCATCTGGAGGATCAGCAATTGCATTAGACAAGCAACTCGTACCCGAGTTTGCATAGCTCAGCTCAAACGCCCCTGACAGTGCCATTTCAAGCATTTCATAGTTAAAATACTCGTCGTCAACCACTAGCAGATGCGGTGCATTTTTCCTTTTCTCTCGTGTGGACATATTCAATGCCGCTTCCTTCTCACAATCCAAAACTTTACTTCCTCATATAATAAAGTAACTGTCGTACTCTAAAATGCAAGTTTATATTTCGCACTCTTTTATCGAATTCAGAACGCGTTTAGCCGAAATCGGATAAGCCGTTCCTAATGTTTGAGAAAACAAAGACACGCGAAGTTCCTGTTGCATCCAAAAAATATCTATAAGCGACTCTGGTACAGGTAATCCAGAAGGGATTTTTGCCAACTTGTCTTGATAGGCCGCAGCAACTTTTTCCAATTCTAGTACACACAGCCTATCTCTGTTTGGATCTACCGCAAGTTTTTCAAGCCTTTTCTCAATCGCTTTCATGTAGCGCAAAATATCAGAGATTTTGTCAGCACCATGAGCGGTGACAAAGCCTTTAAAGATAAGACCGGATAACTGAGATTTTATGTCGCCATGCGCGGTGATCATCGTGAGATCCACTCTGCCTTTCATGCGTTTGTTAATACTGTGAGCAATGCTAAGCACCGCCTCAACTTGCTTCGCAATTTCAACTACGGTGTCACCTAGCTCAGCTCGAATGTGCTCTTTGGCTTTTTCAAACGCAATGTCATCTCTGATCTCGCCAAATGCACGCAGCAGCTTATCAACCCCAGCTTGCGTACAGTCATCAACTAAATCATGCACTTTACCAAAGGGGTTAAAGTACAATCCTAACTTAGCCTTATTTGGTAAGTGCTGTTGCAGGTATTTAACGGGCGAAGGAACATTGAGTAGCACAAGACGGCGCAATCCTGCTTGATGCGCCGCTTGGGCTTTTATTTCGTTATCAAACAGTTCTATAGCCGCACTTTGTTTTTTATCGACTAATGCTGGGAAAGCCTTAATCTCATAATTTCCCTGCTTTTTAGTATATTGTTCTGGTAGCTCGCCAAAATCCCACTGCTGAATATCCGTTTGCTCGATCCCTTGCTCTGCCACTTGCGAAAGCGTCTCGGTCACTTGCCCTTGCAACTTTGCTTTAAGTGCCAATAAATCAAAGCCATGGGCTATCACCTTACCTTTGTCATCAACTACCTGAAATTGCATTTTTAAGTGCGGCTCAAGTGAACTAACATCCCAATCTGACTCGGTGACTTTGACACCTGTCATTCTGAGTAAACGGTTGGCCACCGCTTCTATAAATGAGCCTTGCATTACCTCAACGGCGGCAAGCACAGCATCGGCATAATTTGGTGCTGGCACAAAATTACGTCTTAAGGTCTTCGGCAGTGACTTAATAAGCCCACAAACCAGCTCATGTCTGAGCGCAGGAATATGCCAATCAAAACCTTCATCTTGAACTTGGTTTAATAGTGCCAGAGGAATATTGACCACCACGCCGTCTAGTGCTTGGCCTGGATCAAAGTGATAACTGAGAGGCAAGATCAAATTCCCTTGCTGCCACGTATCTGGGTAATGAGTATCCGTGATATGTTCGGCGTCACGTTTCATTAACAGATCGCGCGTCATATGCAAAAAGCGTTTGTCTTTTTGCTTTTGTGAACGCCACCATTTACTAAACGCAGCACGATTATTTACGTCTTGTGGAATTCGATCGTTATAAAACGCAACCACATCTTCTTCGTCGACTAGGATATCGCGACGCCTTGCTTTATCTTCAAGCGCTTGCACTTCTTCAACCAATTTTTGGTTTGCGCTTAAAAAACCTTCGCTCTGGCCTAGTTGACCATTTGCCAACGCTTCACGAATAAATATCTCTCGGCTAACCACAGGATCAATATCGCTATACACCGTGCGCTTGCGGCCAACGATGATCAAGCCGTATAAGGTTTGCTGTTCAAATGCGACAACCGCTCCAGCCTTTTTCTCCCAATGCGGTTCGCTATAGCTGCTATTAACTAAATGCTTAGCGAGCGGCGCAATCCAATTTACATCGATTTTGGCATTAACCCGAGCATAAAGTTTACTGGTTTCCACAAGCTCAGCAGACATCAACCACTTAGGGCTTTTCTTAAATAGTGTTGAACCGGGGAAAATATGAAATTGGCTGTTACGTGCGCCTTTAAACACTTGTTTTTGCTTTTCGTCTTTCACACCAATATGGCTAAGCATACCGCTTAGCAATGATTGATGGACAGCTTCATCGCTTGCAGGACTGCTATTTATTTTAAAGCCGAGCTCCTCACACACCGTAGTCAGCTGGTAAACAATATCTTGCCATTCACGTACGCGCATGTAGGCCAAAAAGTCTTTTTGGCATTGCTTTCGAAACTGGTTACGCGTCAGTGCTTGCTGCTGCGCTTCGATGTAATTCCATAGATTTAGATATGCAACAAAATCAGAGTGTTCGCACTCAAAGCGATTGTGTTTTTCGTCAGCTGCTGCACGTTTATCTTGAGGACGCTCTCTTGGGTCTTGAATAGACAGTGCCGCGGTGATCACTATCGCTTCCCAAAGCGCGTTGTTTTGTGCCCCTGACATCACCATCTTGGCAAGCCTTGGGTCTATGGGTAAGCGACTTAGTTTACGACCTGATTCTGTGAGCTTGGCTTTTTCTCTGCGCTGAGCAGGAACTATCGCCTCCAGCTCTTCAAGTAACGACATACCATCTTTGATATTACGGCTATCAGGTGCTTGTACAAAAGGGAATTGACTTATATCACCAAGTCCAAGTGCGAGCATTTGCAAAATAACCGAAGCTAAATTGGTTCTTAGAATTTCAGGATCGGTAAACTCAGGACGCCCTAAAAAGTCGTCTTCAGAATATAAACGAATACAAATACCGGATGCCACACGGCCACATCGACCTTTACGCTGGTTTGCACTGGCTTGTGATACCGCTTCAATCGGTAAGCGTTGTACTTTGGTTCGATAACTGTAGCGGCTTATTCTCGCAGTACCCGGGTCGATAACATAGCGAATACCTGGTACGGTCAATGACGTTTCTGCAACGTTTGTAGACAATACGATGCGCCGTTGGCTATGGGGCGCAAAAATGCGATTTTGTTCGGCATTAGACAGGCGCGCATACAAAGGTAAAATCTCAACGCCTTTTAAATTGCGTTTTGCCAGCGCGTCAGCGGTGTCACGAATTTCACGCTCACCGTTCATAAATACCAAAATATCCCCAGGTCCTTCGGCACAAAGCTCATCAACCGCATCAAAAATGCCCTGCAATTGGTCATTTTCTGCTTCGCCATTTTGTGAGTCAACATCTTCAACTGGACGATATCTCACTTCTACTGGATAAGTTCGTCCTGACACCTCAATAATAGGTGCGTCACTAAAATGTTTGGAAAAACGCTCAGGATCAATGGTTGCTGAGGTGATAATCACTTTAAGATCTGGACGCTTCGGCAACAGCTGCTTTAAATAACCCAGAATAAAATCAATATTCAGGCTACGCTCGTGCGCTTCATCAATGATGATTGTGTCGTACTGGTTGAGGAATCTGTCTTGTTGAATCTCTGAGAGCAAAATACCGTCGGTCATCAGTTTTACGTATGTATTGTCAGAGACTTGATCTGAGAAGCGAATTTTAAATCCAACTTCTTGCCCCATCTCGCAGCCAATTTCCTCTGCAATACGGGTAGATACGCTTCTTGCCGCTAGTCTTCTTGGTTGTGTATGACCAATATAGCCATCCACGCCTCGACCTAACTCTAAACAAATTTTAGGCAGCTGCGTGGTCTTCCCCGAGCCCGTTTCACCGGCAACAATAACCACTTGGTTATTCGCAATGGCTGCTTTTATGTCGTCTTTTTTCTGGCTGACGGGTAGTTGCTCAGGATACTCTACTGCTGGAATATTGGCACTTCTTGTTACCTTTAATTCTTGGCTTTTTGCAATCGCAGCCGCTACTTTTGCGACTACCTGCTTTTGCTTTTCTTGATCGGTAATTTTTTTCGCACCATGGAGGCGCTTTTTGAGGATGAAGTGATCCTTTTTAAGACATGAATTTAGCTCTTTGAACAGCGAGTCAACCTGCACTACACGACACCTTGTGATTACATAAAACGCCGTGTAGTTTATCAAATCAGATTAGACGAACCCAACTAAATTTGGTTAGGAATTGAGATTTTTGCTGTTATTCTCAAGGCAACACCTCATGGGTTAACTTAACAGCTCGTAAATTTCATCGCTTTATACGTAGCGGTGACCAGAGACATAAGCATCATGTAAATGCTTATCCAACGCTAATAACACGTTTGCACGACTGATAACCCCAAGTAAGCGCCCTTCATCGTCAACTACCGGGTACACTTTGGGCTTATTGCAAATCATCAAATCTGCCATTTGCACTATGCTGTCTTCGCGTTTTACACACAGAGGCTCTTTTGTCATCACATCGGACACCACGCTATGAGACTCATTTTGATAGGTCGCCTCTAACATTTTTTTAAGACAATCTTGCTCAGATAAAAACCCAATAACCCGCCTTGCTTCATCTATAACCGGCCCGCCCGACTGGCCGCTTTGTAGCAGCTTCTCTACCGCTGATTCTACGCGCATGTCCTGTTTGAATGTTACGGGGCGATGATTTAAGTAGTCTGCGACTTTTATTGATTGCATTGCTCATCTCCATTAAAAACGCCAGCTATCATGATAATAATAGCTGGCGTTTGAAGAACTTGCTTAGTCTCAACGAAATATTGTTTTACTCGCTATAAATACCAACATAGGTAGGTGTTGTTGACGACTTGCTCGCACGATACATTCCCGCGGTATTAAATGGCATGCTAATATTTCCTTTAGGGTCAACTATGATCACCCCTCCCGTGCCACCAATTGGATAAAGCGTATCAAAAATCACTTCTTTCCCCGCTTTTTCAATCGACTTGTTTTGATAAGCGACACGAGCACAAATATCAGCTGCGACATTATATCGAATAAAATACTCGCCATGTCCCGTTGCTGAAACAGCACAAGAGCGGTTATCCGCAAATGTGCCCGCACCAATCACCGGTGAGTCACCTATCCGTCCGAAGCGTTTCGCCGTCATCCCACCAGTTGACGTTCCGGCCGCTAAATTCCCCTGCTTATCGAGTGCGACAGCCCCCACAGTTCCCATCTTATATTGGCTCTCTAATTGTTGGTGTGCCGCCTGATAGTCTTTGGTCGCCGCTTCTTTCATCTGCAATCGCTTTTTCGCCTTTAAGAGTGATTGATAGCGAGCATCGGTGTCAAAATAGCTGTTTTCCACTAACGTAAAACCGCGTTTCTTAGCAAAGTCTTCCGCACCTTCACCACTTAGCATGACATGTACTGAGTGCTGCATCACTTCTTTTGCCAGATCGATTGGGTTTTTAATGTGCTTCACCCCCGCCACAGCGCCCGCTTGGCGATTACGACCATCCATGATTGACGCATCTAGCTCATGCCCTTCATCATAAGTGTACACGGCCCCCTGACCAGCATTAAAAAAAGGCGAGTCTTCAAGAATGTTAATGGCTGCCGTTACCGCATCAAGGCTTTCTCCACCTTGTTCTAGTACCTTATAGCCCGCTTCAACGGCTTCTTTTAATTTAGCTTTGTATTGTTTTTCTTTTTCTGGTGTGAAGTTACTGCGCTCAATCGTACCAGCTCCCCCATGAATAGCGATCGCAAATGGGGGCGCTTTCTCGTCAGCGACAGCAGCTGTCGCCGACAAGGCTAATAACGCTACTAGCAAAGAGATTTTTTTCATTTTTATACCTTGGTTCGTTGTTAAACTTCAGCATGAGGTGAATTTTAGAACGATGCAAGCTTTCGCGTTAAAATTGTCAAGCTAACTGATTTACAGTGTGGTTGAAAGAAACTCATGAGCTGCACGGCATAAAAGTAAATTTGAATATTTTTCAATCAATTTATGATTGTTATTTCGACCACAAAATGGAAACATATTTATTACTTTGAAATAACTCAAAGTAATAAAATAACGAAATTCGACAGGAATCGATATGAAAAACATTCTAAAAATTGCAGCTTTTAGCACACTACTGCTTGGTACTGCTCAGGCCGCTTCTACTCAAGAGCAAATTAAAGTTATTGATTACAACACTTTTTATGACACCCAAGTAAACAATGTTGACTGCGGTGGCTACTGGGATGAGCGACGTGTGTGGGTATGTGACTACCGTACAGAGCTCGTTGATGTGAGTTATAAGACTTGCCACTACAAATTAATGTACGGTGAACCTTACGGTCCCTACACTTTATGGGAAACTAAAACCGTACTCGCGACACAAAGCTGCCCCGGAGGTTGGACTATTCCTCATCCGATCCCAAACTATCAGGTGCCTGGAGGAAGCTACTTTCATCAACATGATACTTTTTCAACCCAACAAGAAGAACGCCGAGTAGCGTATAACTGCCGTTGGGAAACACGCTCGGTCTGGATCCCTCGTGGCGGATCATACTGTCCTATTCCAAACGCTAAGTAATACTAATTTGTCTTAATACTTGCTCAATTTGAAGGAGCAAATTGGTGTAGCACTTATAAAATAGCATGCACAAAAAAAGCGCTTCCTCTGGAAGCGCTTTTATCGAATCATTCTATATCTAAAAGCGATTAGCTCGCTTCGCGCTGTGCCTTCATGCGAGCAAGGCGCGCTACTTGATGTGTAGAAGTTAAGAATGCGAAGATCGGTGCTAAATAGCCACGTTTACGTAGCTCTAGGAAATCTTCGTCACCTAATTCGTTTAGCTTACGCTCATCCACAAGGTAGATACCGTTGATGTCTTTTTTCTCACCACGGATTTCTACCGTTAGCGTTTGTTGAACTAGAAGCTCTTTGTCAGCAAGATACTGAGTAAACGCTTCAGTTACGCGAGCAAACTCAACATAGCTTACCAACGCTTCTTTACGACGACCTAGGTATTCAGTTTCTTTACCGTCTTCGAAAAGCGCATTGCCTTCTTCTTCACCAACTAGCGGGCTTGCTTCGTCAATCACAATACCAAACTGATCTTGCTCTGGGTGCTTAACCAAACCAAATGGGTAACGTGCAGCGGCCATTGGCACAAAGCTGCCAGTCCACTTATCACCATCAACAAATAGGTTTTCACCAGGCTGAAGACCAAACATAGCAACCGCTTGGAATTGACCTGACTCAGTGTTTTTAACAAACGCCATTGGGAATTCTGTCGCTACACGCGCAAACTCATGCGCTACTACAGGCATTAAGTGCTGAGTTTTAAGGAAATCAACGTTCACGCCATTTTTTACTTTGATATTCGCGTGCTTTTCGTTGTGTAAAGGCTGCACTTGTTGTTCCGCCATAATACTGCTCCATTATTTTACGTATTTGTTACTTTATTTATTGCCCCTAAGGCTAGCGGTTTTCGGGGCAAATTGGAAGTTAAATATTTATTTAAGCATTACAGATCTTTCATACATTTGAATTGTCTGCTTTATCATTACGATGACATATATTGCTTCAATTGTTTAAGCCACTCTCCATGATCTAAAAGAGCTCCTTTAGCTCGCCTTAGTTGCTCATTGTTCTTATCTAATAATTTAAGCCCAATATCAAACTCTGCTTGAGACGTCGTTTGCGGGTGAGTGTTAAATTTCATTCCATACAGAACATATAAAAAGTTCTTTTCATTAAATAGCTCAAAGCGACTCCAAAAATCCATTTGTTGGGGCGAACGTAGCCTAAATTTTGCAAGCTTCCGCTCTAGAGAGTCTGAGAGCTTTACCTCGCTTCGATACTCTACCCAAAAGTCACTATCAACCCTGTCAGAAAGGATATAATGCAACTGGATGAAATCGATTGTACTTTCCCATGCGCAGTTCACTGCATCATTATAGTGGTCACTGAATACCGATATCTCAGCTCTAGAAAGTGGGAAATTCTTCGACAAGAATTCCGCAGAAAAGTCTGTTAGTAAAATAGATGTTGCTTCCAAAGGCTCGACAAACCCCTGCGCTAGTCCTAGCGCTACACAATTTTTACTCCAGCTTTGATTCCTATAGCCCACTCTCATTTCTATTTTTCTAGGATTCACAGAGTCAACATTCAGCATTCTTGCATACGTTTCTAAAGCCTCTTTATGTGACATATATTTAGACGCATAAACAAAACCAGTTCCAGTACGGGAAGTAAGGGGGATTTCCCACATCCAGCCAGCTTTATGTGCGGTTGCCGTTGTGTAAGGATTCAAGCTGCTTGGATCATCTCTTTCTATCTGCTGTACTAGCGCTGTATCTACCAACAACTGCTCACTTTTATCCTGAAAACTGTCATTAGAAACTGAGCTTATTAGCTTCGCTGAAAAACCAGTACAATCTACGTAAAAGTCAAAATGCAGTATGTCTCCATTTGTCATGCAAAGAGATTCAATATGTCCTGTTTGATCTAGTTTAGATTCATCAACTGTTCCATTTAAAACTCTGACATTAAATCTATCTAGGGCATTACGTTTGAGCAATTTTGCGAATTTTGCTGCATCGAAATGATATGCGTATGGTAGCACACCTTGATAGTTGCCATCGGTTTTTAGTTTAGGTGCAAGCCCCGATTCACAGACCCTTGATTGTATCCCAACGTAATCAAACGGTATTTTTTTCCCTAAATTTAACCATATATTAGTTATATCCAGTCCTTCAGGATATGGCGCTTCAAATGGGTGATAATAAAAGTTATGTGCTCCATGAACTTTTTCATCAAGCCACGAAACAAATCTTATCCCCTGCTTGAAGGTAGCATCACAGCTCCCCAAAAGCTCCGCTTCAGAAATACCAAATTTTTTTAGGCTTTTAACTATGTAAGGAACTGTACCTTCTCCAACACCAATACTTGGTATATCTAAAGATTCAATTACTGTAATCTCGACATTGCTATTTGAAGAAAGCGCTAAGCCGAGATGATTAGCTGCTAGCCAACCAGCTGTGCCCCCACCAACAATTGCGATCTTGGTTATATTCATCTCGCCCTCTTGAAATAAAAAAGCCCAGTAAAAACTGGGCTATAGCTTACACAATTTATAATTAGAAGTTAAAATTAACACCTAATCTATAAGTTGCTTCGCCACGGAAAGACCATGTTGGGAAACCATCCTGAAGCGCAGGCTTAACATCAGCACCAACCTCTGCCGCACCATACTGAACATCATCTTCCTCGGTAACATTTACGACTTCAAATGTCAACGCTGCGTAGTCTGTAACTTGCCAACCGAAAGTTAAATCAAGTGTACCAAAGTCATCGTGCATACGGTTTCCGTAATAGTTACCATATTCACGAATCATGTATTCAGATCTCCAGTTATACGCTGCTCTCGCCGAGAATTCATCATTTTCCCAATAGCCAACTAGATTTAGCATATGCTCTGATGACTCGGTAAAACGGGATAGATTATCAGTATAAACCTCTGCTGGTGCACCTGCATCTGTGTATGTGTAGTTAGCGTTTATACCAAACCCATTATCCCAAGCATGATTCCACTGGAATTCAACGCCATCAATCTCGCCGCCACCTGCATTTTTATAGCGATTTACGGTCCAATCATCAGCTGGTGTAGTAAGGTCATTATTAATTACACCAATTTGTTGATTAAAATCAGTCGTCGCAACAATAAAATTACTCACATCCTTTATAAAGTAAGTTACGGCAAATAGGCCATCTTCACCATAATAATACTCTAAACTAACATCGGCTTGAGATGATTTCATTGGTTTCAGGTCAGGATTACCGTAAGTAATCTCCTCATTACCAATACGGTCATCAGGATAACCAGTTACTTTTGAAAGTAGTAAGTTGTCGTAGTTTGGACGAGTAATAGCTTGACCAGCTGAAACGCGAAGAATTAAGTCTTCAGATAGGTCAAAGGTAATATTAGCACTTGGCAACACATCATTGTAATCACCATCAACACCTACTGGAGCTTCGCTCCAACCATTGTTATTTGCAAGAATATCAGCTGGGCTATTATCGATGATATGACCTTTTGAAGTCACATCTGTACTGACATATCTTAGCCCGAAGTTACCCCGGAAACCTTCGCCCTCAAAAGACGCCATAGCATACAATGACAGATTGTCTTCTTCTATTTTTCCGTAGCCCGAACGGTTATAAGCAAACTGATCGATTAGAGACAATGTAGCATTAATCATTGCATCTCGGTTTGCACGAGGAATAGTCCAACCATCATAGCCAATTGGCATTGTACCGCTATATAAATCCTGAACACTAAAATAGTTGGCAAAACCTCCTGCATTTTCACCATCTGCAGGGGCTGTTATTTTTGACTGGTCGTATACAGCCGTATATAGCTTTTTCTCAAATTCATGTTCAGTATATCTTACCCCAAACTCAAGTTTGTTGATCGCGCCAAAGTCAACGTAGTAATCAAAATCAACTTGACCATACACTTCCTCATCTTTATTTGGACCCTTTATACCTGTCCAAGTAGACGTTGTACCATATGCAGGTAGCTGTTCAACGGTAAAGCCAAGATCAGCACCATCAAGTTTTATTTGTTTACCAGTTGCATCTACGACTCCCCACCAGTTTACTTGGTCGAAGTTAGCATCGGACGTTTGCTTTAGTCCATTTCCATCAACATAAGCATTTCCCCACCAACCAAAACCAAAGTTAGCACTCATGTCTGTACCACCTTCCGCTTTCGAGTGACCAAGAACACCTGAGATTTCATAAGTATCAGACTGGTACTTCCAGTTAAATTCTAGAGTGTCTGAAGTCATTTCTCCTTGGCGAGCCCAATTTTGGAAAAATACGTTGCTTCCTCTATCTTTTGGCGTATCGCTATATGTACAGACGCCGGCAGCATTGTACGTTTTACATACTGATTCTTCCGGTGTCCAAGCGCCCCAGTTATTATCAGTACCAAAGTACATATTAGCACCAGTGCTGTCAGCGCCGAGCTCTAATGAAAGTGCGTGAATACCCAATTCAAGTTGTTCTGTTGGACGATATTGAAGCGTTACATCTATAGCTGTGCGCTCTTGATCTTGTAAAAAGCTTGAAGGTTGTACTGATGAGTTTCCACCCCAATCAAGATCGGCTTCGGTGCCTTGACGAAGATATTCACGATCGATGTATGCAGCGGCTACAAGTACACCAAAAGTTTCATCTTTGTTTTTCCAACTGTATAGCCCAGAAACTTCAGGAGATATCTCCTCGTTTAGGGTACCATATTCACCTTTTAGCGAAAGAAACGATGTATTAGATTCTAAGTCAAGAGGCTTGCGTGTTTTTACGATTACTGTACCACCGATACCACCTTCAACCAGGTTCGCCTGTGTCGCTTTATAAACTTCAATTCCGCCAATCAGCTGTGACGGTAACATCGAATAATTAAATGAACGGTCTAAATTCATTTGATCATACCAGCCGGTTGAAGCCACATTCTGGCCGTTTAACGTAGTCAACGTCATAGAAGGATCGGTACCCCTAATGGATACAGAGCTACCTTGACCAAAAGCTCGTCCAACGCTAATACCTGGAATACGCCCTAACGCTTGACCCACGTCTGAGTCAGGAAACTTACCGATATCTTCAGCGCTCACTGCGTCAACAACTGCAGTCGCGAATCTTTTTGTATTAATATTTTCTTTGTTTGATGCTCGCAAGCCACGAACCTCAATGACTTCTACATTTTCTTGTACTTGATTTTGGCTTTGACTTTCTTCTGCAGCTACAACGCCTGAAAAGCTCGCACCTAGTGCGATGCTGACGTTAACTGCAAGTAAGCTTTTTTTGAAATTATTAGCTAACACAGGATTCCCCTTGAATCATTTTGTTGGTTTTTTAAATCACTTCTGCCCAGTGATGATGACAACGCTGTCATCTAATAACAAACCATACACCCTAAATTACATATTCGCTACAATTTTTTTGGCCTGTTATTCAAAAAATATTCATATAGATATATATCTTATTGATAAATATAAATTTAAATATGACCAAGATATGGTTTGTTACAAAAACGATTGGAGAATAGCACAAAAAATTTTGCTGCTGTAGGGTTTTAAGATGGAATTGTCTTAATAAAGGGACATTTTAATTATCTGAATACACACAAGGGGATGTGTATTCAATTCCCTCATCAAGCTTGGGCAGAAGCTAAAGATGAGAATCAATATCAATGACAACGCTGTCATTATAGGTTTATCTGTAAGTACTGTCTAGTTCTTTTAAGAGAATTTTTTATGACAAAGGCTTATAAAATCTAAGATTAGCGAGTTAGCTATCACTATCTTTTGCACAAATTTGAATACCCTATTACGGGACTTATTGATTTTCTAATGATCGTATATTGAATCAGTAAAATTTATTGCTTTTATTCGTAAGAAGTAAGAAGTAAGAAGTAAGAAGTAAGAAGTAAGAAGTAAGAAGTAAGAAGTAAGAAGTAAGAAGTAAGAAGTAAGAAGTAAGAAGTAAGAAGTAAGAAGTAAGAAGTAAGAAGTAAGAAGTAAGAAGTAAGAAGTAAGAAGTAAGAAGTGTTGTCGCTTCGAGCTGAATGTCTAGAGATATTTAACCAATTGACTCAAGTAATCAAGGTAAGGCCAGCTATCACGCCAGCCTTGCATTTTACTATTTTTAGTAGATGCACTCGGGTTACGGGCACCAGAATACGGTCAAATTAATATCAGGATGATTTAATACTGCACGCAGTGGTACTTCATACTCTGAGCCGGGTTGTTTTGCCGCTTCATACACCGCTTTTTTTTCATCACCAGAGATCAATAAAACAGCCGCCTTAGAATTAGCTATTCCTGCCAAAGACAAACTCATGCGCTCGGTGATCTCACCTGTCACTTCGCTTTGATGAGCATTAATTGCGCACACGGTGTTTGTGGTCGTTAATGCGTGTTCTAGGCCATTTGCACTTGGGAATAAACTGGCGGTATGACCATCCGGCCCCATTCCTAAAATAGTGACATCAAACGGCTTTTTCAACGCCGCATAAGCAGACTCACATAGATCAGCGCCCTCTTCTGCTGACTCTGCCGCATTCTTCATTGTCACAAATCGAGCATTTGCCGCTTTGTCTTTCAGCAATGTCGACTTAATAAATGCTTCGTTAGACTTTTCGTGATCCGGTTCGACCCAACGTTCATCAACCATAGCAACCGTAATTTTGTCCCAGCCTAGCTCAACACCTGAAAGGTAACGATACGCTGGAGCCGGTGATGAACCGCCAGACACTAGCAACACCGCTTCACCGTCTTGCTCAATACCTTGACTGAGCCCAGTTTGAAGTAGCTCTGCAAGCGCTGCTGTCATTTCGTCTTTCGAGTTGAAGTTTCTTTCTGTTAACTGTGCCATTACGCTTGCTCTCCCGCATTGAACCAAACATGTTTGTTTTCTTCAAGCAGTTCATCGGCATCTTCAGGACCCCAAGAGCCAGCACGATAAAGTGACGGAGTCCCTTTACTCTGCCAACGCTCAATGATTGGATCAACCCACTGCCACGCTTGGCGTACTTCGTCACGGTGAATAAATAAAGCAGGGTTATTTGCAGCTGCGTCTAGCATTAAGCGCTTATATGCATCTGAATGATAGCCATTGTTATACTTTTCACTCAATGAGATATTTAGCGTCACTGGCTCTAGTTGCATTTCAAGGTTATCTAGACGCTTAGACATTAGCGTTAATTGAATACTTTCTTCAGGCTGTAATCTTATCACCAAGCGGTTTGGCTGAATTGGACCCGCCGCATCACCATAGACGTTGTGAGAAACAGGCTTGTACTCAACCACAATTTCAGCACAACGCTTTTTCATACGCTTGCCTGTTCTTAAATAGAAAGGCACACCAGACCAACGCCAGTTATCAATGTGAGCACGAATAGCAACAAATGTTTCTGTTTTACTCGACCCTTCGCCCAGCTCTTCTAGGTAACCAGGTACCAGCTTACCTTCAAGGTCGCCTGGTACATATTGACCACGCACAACATTATTATCTACATCTGAGTCAATTAGCGGTCTAAGCGCTTCTAATACTTTAAGCTTTTCAGTGCGAATACTGTTGGCATTAAGTTTATGTGGTGACTCCATCGCAACCAAGCAAAGTAGTTGCAATAAGTGATTTTGCACCATATCACGAAGCGCGCCCGCTTTGTCGTAGAAGCCAGCTCGGCTTTCAAGACCTACCGTTTCAGAGATACTGATCTGAATATTATCTATGGCTTTAGCATCCCATAAATTCTCGAACAGTGCGTTTGAGAACCTAAGCGCCATCAGGTTTTGAACCGTTTCTTTACCTAGATAATGATCGATACGGAATACTTGCTCTTCCGAGAAGAACTCACCGATTTTGGCATTAATTTCTTCTGCAGATTTGCCGCAATAACCAATAGGCTTTTCAACAACTACACGTGATTGCTCAGTGATTAGCCCTTTGATTGACAATAGCTCACAACAACGGCCATAAACCGCTGGAGGAAGTGACAAGTAGAATACACGAGACTTATCTTCCCCATCAGCCAAAATATTCTTTAGCGTATCCCAGTGTTCATCTTCTTCAGTAACGTTGACTACCACAGGCACTAAAAACTGTTCAAATGCGGACCAATCTTTCTTGTTGTATTCGCCTTTGCCAAGGTGAGTTTGTAATGCGATATGTGCCGTTTCGATAAATTCTTGTTGTTTGTTTTGTTCACGAACGGTCGGTAAGATGCGAGTGCCTTCAGGTAAGTTACCTTCTTGATATGCACGATACAAAGCAGGTAGGAGTTTGCGAAGTGCTAAATCGCCTCCCCCACCAAAAATTACGATGTCAAAAGGATTAAGCATAATTCACTCTCATTAGGTTAGGCGTGCACTACAAGCACGCAGTGTTTATTCGATTTGGAGCCACTCCAAAGCCTACCAAACTCATTGTGTAACGGGTGATGATTTCGATTGCAATGCACTAGTAATATCAATTCGACTTAATACCTGCTCAATTTGAGGGATTAAGTAAGTTGGTATAAATGAGTCTTAGAAACCTGTATTTCCTCTCACAAAAATACAGGTTCTAAGCACTCCAGCGCTACCCGTTCAAAGGTATTTTGTTTACTTCCAGTTCCACTCGAAGTATTAATTTGTTCTCTTTTGCTTGTAATAAGCGATTAGACCCGCCGTTGAGCTATCATGCGGGTTAGTAACGCCTTCTTGCGTTAGCTCGGCTTCAATATTTGAAGCAAGCCCTTTACCAAGCTCAACACCCCACTGGTCAAATGAACACACATCCAAAATAATGCCTTGGCAGAAAATTTTGTGTTCATACAAGGCAATTAGTCGGCCCACAGCTTTTGCATCTACCTTATCTAAGATAAATGAAGAGGTTGGACGGTTACCTTGGTGTATTTTATGCGGAATCAACTTGTCGATTTCCGCATCCGACTTACCTTTAGCCGTTAAATCTTCACGAACCTGCTGTGCATCTACACCCGCCATCATCGCTTCCGTTTGCGCAAAGAAGTTAGACAGTAAAATATCGTGATGCTGGCCTACTTTGTTTTGCGGTTCAATTGAAGCGATAAAATCAGCCGGTACAATCACATTACCTTGGTGTAAACACTGATAAAAAGCATGCTGGCCATTTATCCCTGTCATGCCCCAAATAATTGGCACAGTCGTATAGTTTACCTGCTCTCCTGCAAAAGTAACATGCTTACCGTTACTTTCCATTTCACCTTGTTGTAAATACGCAGGCAGCATATGAAGCGCCTGATCATAAGGCAAAATTGCTTGTGCTTGATATCCTAAGAAGCTGGTATTCCAAACGCTGAGTAACGCCATCAACAGTGGAATATTGTCTTTGTTGTTTGCCGTTTTAAAGTGCTCATCAATTTCAAATGCACCTTCAAGCACTTCGACAAACTTATCGAAGCCTAAATAAAGTGCGATTGGTAATCCGATTGCACTCCAAAGCGAGAAACGACCGCCAACCCAGTCCCACATCGTAAACACGTTGTCATCGCTAATACCAAACGCTCTGGTCTTCTCAAGATTGGTGCTCACCGCAACAAAATGCTTGGCGATTGCCGCTCTATCATTTGCAGCATTCAAAAACCACTCAACGGCAGTCTTTGCATTGGTCATGGTTTCAGAGGTTGTGAAGGTTTTTGATGACACGACAAACAGGGTTGTTTCTGCGTCCAAGCCTTTTAGTACTGAAGCAATCTGTACACCGTCAACATTCGAAACATAATGCACGTTTAGCGTGTCATCTGCATACGCGGCTAGCGCATCAGTTACCATTTGCGGGCCCAAGTTAGACCCACCAACGCCAATCGCAACCACATCTTTTACAGCTTTGCCTGTATACCCTTGCCACTCACCTGAACGAACTCGGTTACTAAATGCTTGTAGTTTTTCTAATTCCGCATTGACTTGCTCAATAACATTTACACCATCCACATAAATAGGTGTATTTGCTCGGTTACGCAGCGCCGTATGTAAAACCGCTCGGTCTTCGGTGATATTTATTTTTTCACCAGAAAACATCTTTTCTCGCCAAAGCGCGATATCGCTCTCTTTTGCGAGCTGCATCATTTCAGAGAATGTTTGGTCGTCAATGCGTTGCTTGGAAAAGTCGAACAACACACCAGGGATTTGACGAGAGAACTTTTCAAATCTTTGTGCATCGTTTGCAAACATCGTTTTTAAATGCTGCTGCTCTACTCGCTGCGCAGAACTACTGAGCTTTTGCCAACTATCCAAATCTACACGACCACCCATTACATATTCCCCTAAGACGTAAGTGATTGTTAGTTACCTTACTTTTCAGGTAGTAACAACAAAGAAACATTATTAAACAAGCACATTATGTCAAAATGACAACGCTGTCAAATTGCTTCTTTTCAATTTTACATTGCGAATAATAACCTAAAATAAAATTTTTGACACCGGTATCATTCATTTATTTCTGCGAATTGTAGTGCTAAATTCTGTACTTATTAGATAGACTAAGAAAAACAGATGATCCTTTTATTAAGCCGATGGTCGCCTTAGCGGCTAAATATCACAGAAATTGGGCGCTAGCTTCTGCATACATAAAGCGCTACTATTCCTCTGTGCTTAATAATGATCGATACAGACCTGTAAATAGAAGAACAACTACATGAAAGTCACTATTAATGATGTTGCCAAGCTAGCTGGCGTATCTATGAAAACCGTATCGCGGGTAATCAATAAAGAACCTTCGGTTAGAAAAAAAACCTACGATCAAGTAATGCAGGCTGTCAAAGAGCTTAATTATCAGCCTAATATTGCTGCAAGAAACTTAGCTGGTACTTCTTCATTTGCAATTGGCTTGGTCTACGACAATCCCAATGCGTATTATGTCATTGATATGCAAAACGGGGTGTTATCTCGCTGTAGAGATGAAGGATATGAACTCGTCATCCACCCCTGTGAATCCAATTCGGAAAATATGGCCGAAGAATTCGTCACTATGATCAAACGCTCACGTCTTGCAGGTTTAGTCTTGACTCCTCCTCTATCCGAGCAACAATCCATTATTGATATGCTAGATGAGCTGGGCATACATTACGTGCGTCTACTTTCTGGTCGAGCGCAAGAAGCGAAAAATAGCGCAAATAACTGTATCTTTGTTGACGACTACGCTGCAGCCTATGAAATTACTGAGCATCTGATCCAACTTGGACATAAAAAAATTGCGTTTGTACTTGGGGATGAAGAACACAAATCAACGACGGAACGGTTAGCCGGATATCGCGATGCCCTAAAAGCACACGATATAAAACAAGACGATACACTGCTCTATCACGGTACTTACTCATTTGAATCAGGGGTAAAAGGCGCTAAAGCGCTGCTGGCCGATGGTAATCCAAACCAAATCACTGCGATTTTAGGTGGTAACGATGAGGTAGCCGCTGGAGCTTTATTCGCTGCGCGGCTGATGAATATAGAGATCCCGGGTCAATTGTCTATCAGTGGCTTCGAAGACTCTCCATTCTCCCGCCAAACTTGGCCAAAGCTTACGACTGCACATCAGGCTAACAACATTATTTCTGAACATGCTGCGCGTTTATTGTTTTCTAAAACACGGGGACATCGAAAAAATGATAAAGAAGTCTCACATGTGTTCACACCGAGTATGGTAGTTCGTGAAAGCACGGGTAGGATCACACAATAGCTATTTATTTAGTCGGCTCTTGAGCCGACTAACATCAAAAATTCTCACTATTTCGCCAACAGTTCTTCACTCTTACTCGACCATGCATTGATCAGCGCCTTGACCAGAGATGCAAGTGGAATCGCAAAGAATACCCCCCAAAATCCCCATAAACCACCAAAAAATAACACTGCAACAATGATATAAACAGGGTTGAGATCCACTGCTTCTGAAAACAATAACGGCACTAAAACATTACCATCTAATGCTTGAATAATGCCGTACGCGATGAGAATGGTCCAAAATTCTGGCGCTAGACCAAATTGAAACAAAGCTACTGCGGCAACGGGTAAGGTAACGAGTGCAGCACCAATAAATGGGATAAGTACAGAAAGTCCAACCAATGTCCCCAGTAATGCGGCATAGCGTAAATCCAAAATAGAAAAGGTCACAAAGCTCACTACACCAACGATGACAATCTCAAAAACTTTACCACGAATATAATTCATGATTTGTTGGTCCATCTCATGCCACACTTGTGAAATAAGCTTTCTGTCCTTAGGTATAATTTTTGACACTCCAGATGTAAGTTCTGACTTGTCTTTCAACATGAAAAAAGCAAGCAGTGGCACTAAGACCAAATAAATCATCCATGCGACAACGTCTTTTAATGAGGTTAATGAGGCTGAGACAATAACTTCGCCAAGCTCTAGCAATTTACTTTCCACAGAGCTCACAATTGCCTGTACCTGAGTTGTAGAGATCAGCGTCGGGTAGTATTCAGGTAAATGTAAAAGGAAGTCCTTACCCTCTTCTACCATGGTTGGACTTTCTTGGAGCAAGTTACTTAACTGTTGCCACAGAACAGGAACGATACCAAATACCAGCCCCAAAGCGACGCCCACAAATACCGCCATTACGACTACTGCTGATAACATCCTACTGCCAGTCACTCGGGTGAGCTTATTCACTGGCCATTCAAGTAAATAGGCGATCACAATTGCGACCAGTACCGGCATGACATAACTGCCAAAAAAGTACAGCAAAGCAACTGTGGCAACTAGCATCAACAATAGCGTGACGGAATGTGGATCTGAAAACTTTTTGATGTACCACGCTTTTACTAACTCAAACATCCATGATCTCCAAACACACTTCACCGCTTTCAATTTCAATAATTTGGTAACTCACCGAGTTACCATCCAAATACTTTTTGATATCTAACAAGCTCTGATCCTGACTCATCAGCAATTTTAGTTTGCCTAGAGTATAGTCATGGCGCTTTAACCGCCACTTAAACTGAACAAATAATGCAGGACAGGTAAATTCTCGTAGATCATGTACAAATTTTGTCGTCTTGTCTCCACACAAATCACTCAATGCGGTAGCCCTCAAGGCGTTGATGGTTTATTCTTAATAGCATACTCTACTTCTTGGGAATCTTAATGCCAGGCGTTAATAATAAGGCCCGATTGCCAGCCAATCCAACACTAAAAGAAATAAATTGGTACAAAAAGCAAATTAATTGGGGAGAACTTCCGCCTTTTTATCACCTTGTCGCCTCAGCGGTAAGTGAATGTGAAGGTCTGCTCCATCACGGCTTTGACAATGCGGTAAAGCGTTTGCTAGATAAGCGAAATTGGAATATAGAACTATTAGGTGGTTATGAAGATGACAGTGGCATAATTCACTGTGACAATAAACCTCAAATCGCGTTACATCAAGCATTTACTGACAGAGGTTTTGAGCTTTGGGCTTACCCAATAGCCAAAGGCACCAAGATTGATGCCTATGTTAAAGACAATCGTTTTTTGGAGTTTCGAGTATGGGATCCGCATACGATGAAAAACTTACTGCGCATCAACCAGCTCCATAAATTCATTGCGTTTTACTTTGAACGCGGTGATATAGCTGACAAAGCTCTGATACTTCATGCGCACAAAGTGCTGCATATGACAGTGACGTTTTTGCAAAAAGAATTGAACATCACGAGTGTTGCTGGGGTCTCAATAAAAGATTTTTACCAACTTTGTGAAAAAGATGCTCGAGCATGCAATGATGAAGTCGACTTAGCTAGGATCATGCTCGGAGAAGACCTTAAAAGGGATTAAAATGCGGTTAAAACCCCTATTAAATTCAATCGTTTTAACATTTGCGCTCGCTGCATCAAGCAGCGCTATTGCACAAACAGAACTGAAACTACCAGATTTAGGCACTTCAGCTCTCCAAGTACTACCTATTGAAAAAGAACAAGCGATCGGCGAAGTCATGATGATGCAGCTGCGCTCCCGCTCCCCAGTGGTTGGCGATCCGGTACTTGAAGAGTACTTAACCAGCCTGGGCAATCGCCTCGTCGCCAATGCTAATGATGTACGCTTTCCATTTACCTTTTTTTGGATAAATAACAAAGATATTAATGCCTTCGCTTTTTATGGAGGCCACGTTGGTGTACATACGGGACTCATTGCGCAATCCGATAATGAGAGTCAATTAGCATCCGTTATTGGCCACGAAATTGCGCACGTTACCCAACGTCATTTAGCACGCCGCGTACAAAACGCAAAAGACAACAGCGCCTTGACCATAGCGGGGCTTATTACTGGTATTTTGGCAACCGTAGTTGCCCCAGATGCGGGTATCGCCATTTTATCCGCAAGCCAAACGCAATCATCGTTGAACCAACTAACGCATAGCCGAAAAGCCGAGCAAGAAGCCGACCGATTTGGTATGAATACACTACATAAAGCAGGCTTTGACCCCTATGCGGCCAGTGAGTTTTTAACTAAGCTCTCGGATCAAATTCGTTTTAAAAATAAGCCCCCTGCATTTTTGCTTACGCACCCGTTACCTGACAGCCGAGTATCGGACGTTAGGCTTAGGGCACAACAATTCGAGAAAAAGCATTATCCCTCAAGCCTTTCCTACGCGTTAGCTAAAAGCCGTGTGCTTGCACGATACTATTATTCAGAAGATGCAGGAGAAGCCTTTTTCAGAAACTCTTTAAAGCGCTCAGCAGAACTCGACAAGCGCCCGCTACAATACGGATTAGCAATTACGTTACTCGATCAAAAAAAATACGAGGAAGCTGGCAAACTATTGGATGAGTTGTTAGAAAAAGATCCGAATAACCTGTTTTATCTTGATGTGTATACCGATTATTTAATTGCGACAGAGCATTCTGGCAAAGCGGTTGAGATGCTTCAAGCTCAACATCAACTCAGACCCAATAACCAAGTTATCACGCTAAACTATGCCAATGCCGCAATAAAAGCAAAACAGTATGAAGTTGCCGAGCAATTGCTTAAGATCTTTTTGCTTGAGAAACCGGATCATATTCTCGCCCGTGATTTACTCACACAAGCCTATGAAGCCCAAGAAAACAAGGCGGCTTACCATGAGTCAAAAGCGAGTGTCTATGCCCAGTATGGTGCATTTAATAAGGCGGCAGACGAAGTCCAGCGTGCACTCAATCATGTCGAAGATAACGAAGATATCAAGCGTACCAGATTAAAAGCGCTACTTAGCCAATACCGTAATATGCAAAAAGAAATCGCTAAGCTGTAGGCTTAGCGATTTCTTACAGCGATAGTAGAAACGTATTTAAGCCAATTTTCTTGCACATCGCTTTTCGTCATCTCTACATTAAGCTATGATCCGTTTACATTACGAATTAGAGCGAAATCATGTCAGTAGAAATCTATCACAACCCGCGTTGTTCAAAATCACGTGAAACCCTAGCTTTACTAGAGTCCAATGGCGTTAATCCTACCGTTATTGAATACCTAAAGACGCCAATCGATAGTGACACTTTGGCTAATTTACTTTCTAAACTTGGATTTAGTTCTGCTCATCAGCTTGTACGTAGCAAAGAAACGCTCTACAAAGAGCTTGGACTATCGAAAGAGTCGGATGAAGCGACACTGCGCACTGCCATGCTTGAAAACCCTAAACTGATTGAGCGTCCTATCGTTGTTAAAGATGATAAGGCGGCGATTGGCAGGCCTCCAGAGTCGGTGCTTAATATCCTGTAATGAGTAAAATTCTTATTTTATACCACTCCAGTCATGGCTCTGTGGCAAATATGGCGCACGAATTTGCAGACACCATAGTGTCACAAGGTGGTGAAGCCATAGTGCGCGTATTTGAGAAGCGCCAAGACCATGATGTGATCGTAACAAAGCAAGACTTAGTAGCATGCGACGGGTTAGCGTTCGGTACTCCAACACGCTTTGGCATGATGGCAGCCCAAGCGAAAGCGTTTTGGGAAACCACCAGCGATTTGTGGCTTAAAGGCACGCTCATCGATAAACCAGCCTGCGTATTTTCGTCTTCAAGCAGTATGCACGGTGGCAACGAGGCTACCCTACTCAACCTCTCCTTACCGTTATTACACCACGGCATGATGTTGTTAGGTATCCCCTATGATGTTCCAGAGCTTTTGGCGACCGAAATGGGCGGAACGCCTTACGGTGCAACACATGTTGCGGGCAGCCAAAACAATGTTTCACTCACTCAAACAGAAATCAAAATTTGTCGTGCAGCAGCGAGTCGACTGCTACGCGTCGCGGAAAAGTTAACATGAATGAAATTGCAAAAAAGCCCATCACTAGACGCTTTCAACGCTTTGCGCTAGTCGGGTATTTTGGTCTTTTGATCCTGATGCCACTGTGGCTCTTTGTGCTTGCACCAAGAGAAGGTTACAGCTTGGGCTTTGTCTTTGTGGTGTACGTTTTACCTTTATTACTCCCGCTTAAAGGTATTTTACAAGATAAGCCATACACTTATGCGTGGGCAAACTTTGTCGTAATGTTTTATTTTATCCACGGCTTTACCCTTTTGTGGACATCTCCAGACGAGCTATTGTTAGTCCTGCTTGAGATTGGCTTTGCAACGTCCATGTTTATTGGTTGCACTTACTATGCAAGACACAGAGGCCAAGAGTTAGGGTTGAAGATCCGCAAGTTAAAAGAAGACCTTGCTGACGAAAAGGCAGCGCACGAGCATAAAGAGCCATAATCTCGCTCGCATAACTCCATTAAAAAAGCGCAGTCTTCAATGAAGTAACTGCGCTTTTTAGCATCAATCCGTCAGCTTAGTTCGTCACTGTAAGCTACTGCAACGATAGTACGGCTATCAACACCAATACTGAAAACAATACCTGCACACCAATACTAAGCCATGCTAACGCATTTACCCCGATCAGTGACCAAGGCGTTGAGCTGTTTGGGTATAGAGGGTTGCTGCGTTTACGCCTCGCAAAAACAAAAATTGCGATAGAAGCTGCCGTAGTGACAAGTGTTGCGATGGTTTTTTCATCCACCTCATCAGTAAAGAATAAAAATAACTGCAGTGGTAGCAAAATAGCAGCAAAGGCATAAAGAATATGGACAGTTTTTATTTTTTGATACTTTGCCTCATTAGAAAGCTCGATAATACCGTGCTGCTCAAATGTTTGCTTAGAAGTAAGCGCCTGATTTTTCATAGCCACACGGTAAGGGGTGTCGCCATGAATATCCGCAAGCGTCGGGTCATCACCATGTTCAAAAATCATTTCGATCATAGCTGCAGAGTTCGATGCCGCCGCATAGTGCATTAAGTTCCTGCCCGATTCGTCCAATTCATTTACTTTATGGTGCGGCAACATGGTTTCAACCGCGCTCACAAAGCCATTTTCAACCGCTAACATAATCGCTGAGCGCCCACTGCTATCTCTCGCAGTTCCTGTCGCGCCCTGCGTGACTAAGGTGATAATCGCTGATTGCTTCACCTGTTGTTGGGTTAGCTGGAACAATAGCGCTTGTTCCAAAAGACCCGTTACTTCATCTTTGTCACACATAGTGCAAAGCAGCTCAAAAGTCTGCTGTCCATCCAGCAAACTATCTGTTGCTAGTTTAGCCGTGGCTGCTCGGTCAAGCAGACAAGTATCAATATGAGTCAATAGTGCCGCATGTGTTGCCTCCGAGCTGTTGCACCACAGAGAAACAATTTCTTTCGCGCTAAACTTAAGCCCTTTCTCCAGTAGCCATATCAGCGTTTTTTCATAATGTTTGTCACAGAGCAACTCTACAAACGATAAGCTTTGCTCTTGCACCTGAGCTTGAATATTAGAGTACTGGCCAAGACGCTGAATGAGTGTTTTTATTAGCTCATCCTGATCAGTATCATTTTCCTCAATGTGTTGAATTACGCTATTAACGTATTGACGCTGTTTATCGTCATAGTCATCAATATGCTGAAAATAACAGGCTTCGAACGGCTCTAGCGGTCGTAACCAAGCGAGGTAAAATAAAGGAGGTAGAACAGTGGTCGTTACGCCCTGCTCATCTTTCATTTGTTGGCAATTCGGCCATGCCTCTATGGCATCTAGAATGTAAGCACCGTTTTGTTCGATTAACCCCTTTAACAGCATGGGATACTGAGCAGGCCAAATTAACACTTGTTCCATGAATGCGCTATTATCCTCAGAATGTAAATATATGCAGCATAATTATCGCGAAATGACTAGGTGGTGAATAATATCAACAGTCGCGCTAAAATGCTCACCTATTTCAGGACAAATTTAAAAAATAGGGCTTTTTTGAGGAGCTAGAATGGGCAATCAATTAGAAACATGGCAAGTGGTCTTGATCATTGCTGGCGTGTTAGGGGTGATTTGGAGCAATATTGCGTTGTTAAAGTATTCCGCCAAATTTGAAATGAAAAAGAAAATAGACGAGCAAACGGCACCTCTTGACAAAGATAAAGTAACATCCAAAAACAACACACCTCAAAACAATCCAAAAAAGGATGAAGATTGAAGCATGTTGCGACGTTAGACGTGCTGACTAATCATTCATCCACATTTGAAATTTAATCGCACATCATAAGGCTTACCGAGCGCACCATCGGCTATTCCTCCACCTATGGTCATTGCAGCCCCTGCATCATCGACACTATTTCGACCAAAAATCCACATCGCCATACCGGCAGCCTCAACGGCGTTAGCTACGCCTTTTTGCGTGATATAAGTACTCTCAGGCGTATCGCTGTTATAAATGATATCTAGATTCACAACATACGCGACCATATCAGCTTGTTTGCAATAGTGTCTAGCCTGCTTTAATGCTTCTTTACTACCCGCATCACGGCTGTCGGAAAATAACATAATATTATGCACACCATCAGACGATGGACGCACATCATCATGATGAGCACACCCAGATAACCAAACCGCTAAACCAACACTTAATAGAATTCTTTTCATCACACTCTCCTATTCATTAAGCGCAAGCTTAGAGGTTATTTCGGTTTAGTTCCGTTAGTCATTGTTTAAATTTGTAGTAAGCGACACGGTTGACCAATCACTGAGCTCACTTAACTTCCACGTCCACCCAAACTAAACGGTGATCGGAGCTGGCATGACGACTTTCCACTAAACGGAATAATTCGTCTTCTTTGCTTGGCCAGAAAACCCCGCTGCTAAGTACTTGAAAGCCGAACTTGGATGGTAGTACGTAATCTACGCGTGCCCCCCAATGTGCGGTATAACTGCGACTCGCACTTCCCTTGCTATGTTCACTTCCGCCTCTACTCGTTGGCGCTAAGTCCGAAAACACTCTAGGGTTATCTAATAATTGCTCTATCACACCGGGTCTATGTTTATCCCCTGTATCGGCAGCATTTAAATCACCGACAATGACAAATCGTGTATCATTTTTAAGGCCACCTTTAACGCCATTATCATCATAAATGTACTGGCTACGTTTAGGGTCGATATAATCGGCCATTAAACGGATCTCATCGTGATTTCTGTTGCCATTTCTATCCTCTTCACCATCAAAGACTGGAGGCGTTGGATGCATCGCCAACAGGCGAAACAATTTACCGTTCACTTCAATTGGCAGATCCCAGTGAGATTTTGAGCTTAGTCTCAAATTTTTCCACTCTTGCTCACTATACCAAGGCTGTTTCGTCACAGGGTCTGTTGTGACCTTATGGTCTGGCATATCTTTCCAAAGAAAGGTCTGCAGAGTTCGGGCCTGCTCTTTTTTAATCGGGTACTTTGACAGTACAACCATCCCATATTGCCCCTCATATAAACCAAACCCTTGGGCATCACCGCCATAACTAGATTGCTTGCCGTCATTATCTAAATCATACGGTGTTGGTAATCCAGTATTGACTGGCGCAATATAAAAGTAAGGATACGATATCGGCTGCTGATCCGCTTGAGGTTGTGCTAGATAGTTATTTACAAATGCCCGTACACCTTTATTTGGTTCAGCGATGTAATCAAATTCATTAAGTAGAATCACATCTGGGCGAACACGCTGAATGATTTCTGCAATATTCTTGATTTGTTGATGTTGACCATTCTGTAGCAGTTTACTGAGCTTTTGAGAGTCCAGTGCTTTCCCTTTTTGTTGATAGTTCGTTGCTTCCATACTGACATTAAAGGTAGCAACACGAAGTGTTTGTGCATTTACGACCGTTGTCATCAATAAAAAAAGTAGACCTACGTATCTCATAGACTTGCCTTAAAAAATTGTGATAAATCCCGCGTCGCCTATTTTATTCATAATCCTTTGAAAAACGGAAATTATCTCGACAGATTCAAACGATTTAATGTTGGCAAGTTAGCAAAGAGCGGTTAAAGTTAAGTGATTAACTGCCTTGTACTGCCAATGTGAAATTTGTGAGTATTTTAAAACGATTACACCTCATCACCACAAACCAAGACACCACATTTGAAGAAAAAGTGACGGCGCTGCTGACACTTGGCCTCGATGTGTTTGAGCTTGATATTGCAATCGTCAGTGAAATTCAGGCTGATATATACACAGTAAGGCATGTGATCACCCCAGATAATTCTTTGTTGGTAGGTACGGATTTCGAACTGGCAAACACCTATTGCTGGCACACTTTACAAGCTGACAGCGCACTGTCTTTTCATCACGCTGGTATCAGCGAAATTGCCACTCACCCTTGCTACGCAAACTTTGGCCTAGAGAGCTACATTGGTGCGCCGATTATTGTTGATGGTAAACGCTATGGTACCGTCAACTTTTCCGCATCTAGTGCCAAAGCCCAAGCGTTCAGTCAAGAACACTTAGATTACGTGAGTTTATTAGGTCAATGGATTGGTGTTGAAATTTCTCGGCAAAAGGCGTTAAAAAAGATACAACACCGTTCACAAGCATTAGCAGCGATGAGCCGTCTTGCTGATATTGGCTCTTGGGAAGTCGATTTTAAAAAGAACAAAGTGTATTGGAGCCAACAAACGCGACTCATTCATGGCGTTGATGATAACTTTACACCAACACTCGACAATGCCATCAGCTTCTATAAACCCGGCGTTCACCAAGGAAACATTAAACAAGCCATAGACGACGCCATCACCTCCAAAACCAAATGGGACATAGAATCCATTATTATTGATGCCAACGGCAACGAAAAGTGGGTCGCCTCTCACGGTCAAGGTGAATATGAAAATGGCGAATGCGTTCGGGTTTTTGGTGCCATTCAAGATATAGATGAACAAGTCAAAATGCGTATTGCATTGGAGCAAAAGCGCGAAGAAGCGGAGCAACTTCTTAAAACCCGGAGTGAATTTATCGCCAAAATCAGCCATGAATTAAGAACCCCGCTGAACGGTTTAGTCGGCATGCTTCAAGCGTGCAGAAAAGAAACCGACATAAAAGAAATCAAGAGCAACCTGAGCGTTGCAGTCAACAGTGCAGATATGTTGATCACATTAATAAACGACGTATTAGACTTCAGTAAGCTAAATAGTAATAACCTGAAGCTAGACAATACTCCGTTTGATCTTCATCAGTTAGTCGAACAAGTTGTAGGCCTGTACAGTCCAGCCTGTCGCGAAAAAGGGCTTTCAATTAACTTCCACATTCATAAAAAAGGTACAAATTGGCTCTATTCAGATCCGACGCGAGTTAAACAAATTATTGCAAACCTCGTGAGTAACGCCATCAAATTTACACCAACGGGTAGTATCGATATTTATGCCGACGTGCTGGGAAGTGAAACTTCACCGGTTCTACAATTAAGTGTCTCAGACACAGGCATAGGGATTGCTAAGACCAATCAAGTACATCTTTTTCAGCCATTTAGCCAAGGCAATGCCAGTGTAAGTCGGCATTTTGGTGGTACTGGCCTTGGCCTTTCAATCGTATTTGAGCTCTGTAATTTGTTGCAAGGCGAAGTACAGGTAGAAAGTGAGTTGGGTAAAGGAAGTACCTTTGTCGTTACCTTCCCAATAGAGTTTGCAGACGAGGCCGACGACGTACAAGAACAAAAGACTGAAGAGCAGCATATTTCCTTATCAGAATGTAATATCCTGCTTGTAGATGATAATCAAATCAACGTACTGGTGATGGAAAAGTTACTGAATCAGTTTGGTGCAACTCACATCAACAAAGTCTATAACGGAGAGCAAGCCGTAAAATCATGCCAAGACAAAACCTTTGATATTGTGTTTATGGATTGCGTCATGCCGATTATGGATGGCTTCGAAGCCACTCGCAGTATTCGTAGGCTGTCAAAAGAGAAACGCCAAGGGCCGCACATTATTGCGTTGACCGCCAATACTTCAGAGTCGGATAAGGAAGCCTGTTATGAAGCTGGCATGAATAACTTCCTGTCCAAGCCTATTCAGCTCGACGCACTACGAGGCGCGCTTGAGCCCTTCACGCACAAAAAAGGAGCTTGACCTAGCTCCTTTTTCGTTATTACTCAGCGCTATTATTCCGCTGCTTTTTCTTTGCTCGCTTTAGTACCGTTACTGCTCTTCTTTGGTTGACCAGTGCGGTTAAAGATCCCTAAGCGAATGCGTATAAAGTGTAAAATCTCTCTCGCCACATCAATGTCTACAGCCTGTTCAAGCCCCTCAAAACCTGGACTTGAGTTTGCTTCACAAATTTTAAAATGCTCTTCATCGAATAATAAGTCGATGCCAGCGACATCCAGATTCAGGATATTAGCAGTTTGTGTTGCTAGCCATTCGATTTCAGGGGTGATCGGGTGTGGGCTACCTTTTGCACCTAAACTCACGTTGGCCTTAAAGTTCTTACCGCCAGAATTGCGCTCCATACACGCTACAGCACGGCCGCCAATGGTCAATACACGTAAGTCTCGACCATGACTCGACTTCACAAAACGCTGCAAAATGATATTTGCTTTTGGATTTGTTGCTTCAATAAGTTGCATCAAATCATCAAATTCACCGCGTGATTTAGACAAAAATACGCCGCTGCCCTGCGAGCCTGACAGCGTTTTAATCACGACTGGGAAACCAATTTGCTTCTCTACCAGTTCAATATTTACAGGGAACTTAACCAACATGGTTTTTGGTGTTGGTAAGTTTTGCTCTGCAAGGATCTGCTGCGCGTACAGCTTATCTTTTACGGTTTCGATAGACTGCGAAGAGTTAAAACAATGTACGCCTAAACGTTCAAGGTGACGAATAATCGCAAGCGTAAAGTAAGTCGTGCCTGCACCCATACGCGGCAGTACAAAGTCAGGTAACGCAACCGGCTGACCATCGATTAGAATACTTTCTTCATCTTCTCTAGTTACCAATAGATCGAATTGATCAGGTGAGTAAACTTGAAGATCAATACCTTCTTCCTTTGCCACCGCCATCAATCTATCTATTTCATAAATTTCAGGTTTTAACAAACTGGCAGAGTCTTTGTAAATGATCCAACCGCGCATACGAATTGCCCCTTGAGTAGCGGAATAAGAGGGTCGCTGTCGACACGAATCGTTAAGTGAAAACACCTAAGCAGGTTCGTGTATCACCGGCCCCCAAACAAAAGCGCGATTATGTGGACTCACCAGAAAACAGTACAGCAAAATAAATTTATCGACACAATCTAAAAAACTACTCACGATTTTCAAAGTAAGATTGTGTCCCGTGGGCTTCCAAGGCGCTCTCAATACGTTTTAATGCCAGTTTGTATACGGCATCTCGCATTTCAAGCCCTTTATCACTTCGCAGCTGCCACGCTGCTTCAAATGCATTCGATAAATATTGCGCCAATTTATCTTGCACAGTTTGCTCGTCCCAAGCTTCTCCTTGGCGATTCTGACACCACTCAAAATAGCTTACGATGACGCCGCCGGCATTAGCTAAAATATCAGGGATAACTATCACGCCCTGTTCATGCAAGATTTCGTCGGCGTCCGCCTCAATGGGTCCATTGGCAATTTCGACAATATATTTTGCTGATACTGCTTTGGCGTTATCTCGGGTGATTGCGCCGGATAGTGCTGCGGGCACCAAAATGTCCACATCCAGCGCAAGCAGCTCTTCATTACTCAGCACTTTATGTTCAACGCTTTCACATACTGAATCATCACAGTACACGGCTTTAAGCGCCTTATTGCGTTGCTTTTCTTGATAAATGCTTTCTATATCTAAGCCATCTTTACAGTAAATCCCGCCTTTTGAATCGCTTACTGCAACGACTTTATAACCCGCTTGCTGCAATAGCCTTGCACAGTGATAGCCACCGTTACCAAAGCCTTGAATAGCTACCGTTTGTTCCGCTTTATTCCAATTATTTTTTTCACTAAGCCGCTCTATCATTAAAAATGCACCGCGACCCGTGGCGGACTCTCGCCCTTCACTCCCTCCAAAAATAAGCGGTTTACCAGTGATCACGGCTGGACTTTTTTTACGGACGATTTTCTCGTATTCGTCCATCATCCAGCCCATAATCCTAGCATTGGTGTACACATCCGGAGCAGGAATATCTTGATCGGGTCCAATAAAATCAGCATTAGCTCTGATGTATGCTCGAGCAAGGCGCTCAAGCTCCATGGGACTTAGTGATTTAGGATCAACGGTTACGGCACCTTTACCTCCACCAAATGGCACGCCAACCGCTGCACACTTTAGTGTCATCCAAAGGGCTAAAGCTTGCACCTCACTCATATCAGATTCTTGATGGAAGCGTATTCCGCCTTTTGTTGGGCCTAGCAAATCATTGTATTGACAACGATACGCCTTAAAATAATCAAGCTTACCGTTGTCACGACGAATTGAAATGTTGCTCGACAGCGTTCTTTGAGGCTGGGCTAACGCTTGATAGGTAGACTCGTTAACTCCTGTTTTTTCGACTATATGGTTTAATCTTTTCAACGCGTCTTTTAGTAGATCCGTACTCATCCTTTCCTCGCTTATTTTTTAATTCAACAAGTAATTGTATGAGTGCCTGGCGCAAAAAGATCAAGTCCATCAACAGGGATTAATAATTATGCGATTTCCTCTAAAAAGTAGGAAGGTGTATCATTTGGTGCTAATAAAAAGCATTGTTTCTTCGCTCTAGTTAACGCCACATAGAATAAGCGTCGCTCTTCTGCGTCAGGAAATGCCCCTTGTGCTGGTAAAAGCGCATCGACAAATGCTGGCGTTTTTACCTGTGACGGAAAGTTTCTATGCTTGAGACCAAATACTATCGTAAAGTCTGCTTCAGACCCTTTGGCACCGTGAAAGGTGTTATGTGAAATAATAAGCTCTGGATAGAGCTGCCGCCACTGCGCAATCTTTGATTTATCAGGTAATGCTCTGTGATTTCTTGCCAGTAAGGCAACGGAAGTTTTCCCTTCGTTGCGCTGCTCAATATGATTGAGCAGTTGTTGCGCCTGCGACAATTCGTCATCAACCATCACTTTCACTACGCCCTGTCCTGCCACGCCTGTGGTATGAGAAGTGATATGCTTGGTTATTTGTTCTGGATTGCGGCAAATAAACTCACTCGCCGTGTCTAAAATGGTTTGAGGATAACGGAATGTTTTATCCAAGTATGTGGTCGTCGACTTTCCAAAATAGCGAGTAAATTCGGTTGTTAAGCGCATATCGCCACCACTAAAGCGATAAATAGCCTGCCAATCATCACCAACGGCGAACAATTGCGAGCCGGCTTTTTTATCTAGCAGCACCTGAATGAGCTTTGCCCGCACACGGGAAATGTCTTGAAATTCGTCGACCAAGATGAACTTCCACGGTGAAATAAACTGACCAGACTCTACGTAATAAATAGCCCGCTCCAGCATGTCATCGAAATCGATGCTAGATTCATTGCTTAAATACAGCTGATATTCCGCAAGAACTGGCATGATCACACTCATTTGATTGCTAAATTGCGTCAGCAGTTGCTCAACCTCCCCCATTATTTGAGCATGCTTCATCAATGGTAATATCTGACTTATCAGGTCTATCGCCTGTGACGCTTGCTGTGTGCTCGAACTTTTCAGAAATAGTGCAAAATCTCGCTCAAAGTGGCTTTCTTGTCGCAACGACTGCACGGTGTCTGCAATAAATTGTTTAAATAGTTTTTTATCCGTTGCTAGATTTGAAATTGTCGGCTTTTCCCCGGTAACCGCTTCGATGATCTGCATGCCAAGTGAATGAAAGGTAGAGCAATTTAAGGTATTACAGAGAGGCCGACAGCGCTGACGCATCTCCGTCGCGGCATCATTACCATACGCAAGCAACAACAGCTCATTCGCCTGAGCTAATTTACGATGCAAGAGATACCCAACTTTGGCCTTGATAACGCTTGTCTTACCCGTGCCTGCGCCAGCAAGCAGTAATTGCCTGTCATCCTGGATCACACAAGCCTTACGCTGAGCTAGCGTAAGGGGATTTGATTCAATGCTGTCAAAAAAGTTAGCGTCTTTTGCCAAGTAGTGTTCGACAAAAGCAGACTGAAACTCAGCAATATCACGCTCATTCCAAACTGCAATTTCTCGTACCGTTGCTACTTGAGGCTTTAACGAACTTGGTACGATATTGTCATCTAGGTGCTGCCAGCTGGACCATAAGGCACCGCAAACATGACGCACTAAACTTTGATTATGATGACTAAGATATCGACGCGTTAATAACTGCTCAATTTTACGAACTTTGACTTGCAAGTGCTTGCCATGGTGTAAAATCCAAAGTCGTTGCAATTGTTGCACTAACTCATCTGCACCTTGATTTTTAACACTTAACACATAGGTCTCGTGACCCTGTTTGATCAGGACTTTTTGAGCAAGCCAACCACGCTGAGGTGCTGGTGGAACTGTCATAGTGCTAAAGGGGATGAAACTGTCAGCAGATTTCGACTTAAGGAGGAGGCCTTCTTTCGTACATTTGGCACCACGTACCCCATAAAACAGCCGACTAAAGAGATGTAATGCTATCAATTGGTCAATCAGACAAAGTAATTCCGTTGCTGCCATGCTAGCACGAAACCCAAAAACGCGCTTAATGAAATTTTGTCATCGCTATTTATTTTTTATTAATTTCAATGAACTAATCTAATACCTAGCTAACAGATTGTGCGACTCAATATTTGAGAAGGCAGGCGAATAAGGCCTGCACATCAACATATCAAGCAGCTGTTATTGTAGTTAGCTTTGTTTTAGCCGCTAACGTTGCTTTACCAACCAGGACTAGCACCACGGCGCCAATAATCACAGGCGTAAATAAAAAGCTCCATCCCTCTAGTGCCAACATGATCAGTATTGGATTCGCGCCAGCCGGTGGGTGGGTTGTTTTTGTTACTAACATACTAAATACGCCAAGCCCCGTTGCTAATGCCAAAGTGAATTCGTTAACACCGATATACTGCGCAAAAATAATCCCGATTGTAGCGGTAATGATATGTCCAAAGATGACGTTTTTAGGCTGCGCTAGCGGACTTTCGGGCACACCAAATACCAGCACTGCCGTTGCGCCCAAAGGTGCCATTAAAAAAATATGCTCAGCACTTATCGTTTGACTAAACGCCAATATTGCAATTGCGATAAACGCCCCCGCTCCAGCAATTAAAGCAAGTTGTATTTCTCTCATTGTATTCTTTCCCTTTCCAAAAAGTAGACCAACTTGTCTACTCCGCAAATGGTAGACAAGTTGGTCTACTTCTGTCAACCTATAATCACGGTAATAAACATGGCTGACTGATGAGTACAAAAAGACAACAACTGATCGATTGCGCAATGGACCTGTTCTATCAATATGGCATTCATGCCATTGGCATTAACGAAGTATTAAAGTCATCTGGCATTGCTAAAAAAACCCTGTACAACCATTTTGAGAGTAAAGAGGCACTGGTGCTTGCAACACTTGAGCAGCGGCATCACTTATATATATCTTGGTTATCTCGTTGCCTCGAAAATACTCGAACGAATGAACAGCTCACAGAGCAGCTATTTTCAGCGCTAGATCAGTGGATTAATAACAAAGTGGCAGTGCTGGGCGATTTCCGTGGTTGTTACTTTATCAACACGGCGGCAGAATTTGGTGAGCTTACCAATCCAATAAATCAACTATGCCAGCGGCACAAACTTGCGGTAAAAGCGTTACTCAAACAATCGTTCAACGACGCTGATGATGCCTCTGTCGAGCGCCTGTTTCTATTGAGCGAAGGGATTATTTCAACGGCCTATACCTGCCACGATACGGACGTGGCCAAGCGGGCACTCAAGAATTAAGGTATTTCTCCACTTCTGTAAAGCAAGATGCAAACTTGCTTGGCACAAACTCGATAATGTCATACCGAGCCACTTCGGCGACATAAAAGGGATCTTGACGAACAATATCAAGTAGCTCAGTTTTACTACTCGCCTTTGCCAAAATCACCCCACCAGTTCGTGGGATTTTTCTGCCAGAGGCTATAAAAGTACCATTGGCATAGAAGCGATCTAAAAACGCAATGTGAGGGGCGAGCAGCGGCTCTACCAGTTCAATTTCGGTAACATAAGTAAGGTTAACAATAAATATTGAAGCTGACATTAAACTATTTTCCTGTGAGATTATGGTTCTGATTTGGGTGCTTTTTTACGTTGTTCTTGTTTGGCTTTAGCGACATTTTTAAAAACGGGTGGTGGAATAGGAAAAAGAGAGATGAGCGGCATTAAAGCCAAAAATAGATAAGCGCCTTTTGGCATTTTTTTTGGCCCATAGCACGACCTTAAAAAGTAAAAAGGACGCGATAAAGATCGCCGTAAATAACAACAATACTTCTGTGATCCCTATATCCATTATTATCTTCTCATCTATTCAATAAGCTGGATATGGAGATAAAATGGGTAAAAAGCAAGCGGCGTAAAACAAATAAGATAAGAACGAAAAAAGGCCCCGTGGGCCTTTGGATTTTAGTTACTTTGGGATAATCTGCGATCAGTACAGCATCGCAGAAACTGTGCTGTGATTATCAATCGCCATCGCGATACTTAGGACTGTGATATTGGCTATTGAGAATGCAAATACTTGCCTCGCCCAACCATGTAAATCTAAGTCTCTTTGGTATCCTTTTAGCGCCATCAATAACCACCAAAAACTGGTTGTACAGGCCACCGCCATAAATGCTATGCCGGTATAACCGCTAAGCGGCAGTAACATCACCACGAGTGCATAAATGGCGATATACAAAACAATGTGATGCTTGGCCTTTTCAATACCTTGCGCGACTGGCAACACCGGAATATTCGCGGCCCGGTAATCTTCAAAACGGAAAATCGCAATGGCATAAGAGTGCGGCATTTGCCAAAGACAAAACATCAATAATAAAATGGCAGCGCCAGAGTCAAACACCCCACTTACTGCGCAGTAACCAACCACAGGAGGCACTGCCCCTGACAGGCTACCAACCACCGTGCCATACACTGAGTTTCGTTTCATGTATAAGCTGTAAACACCGACATAAATAAAAAACCCAAATGCGGCAAAACCCAGCGCAATCCAATTGGTGAAATAGGCTAAGAGCCCAAAGCCAGATAATCCGAGTACCAGACTATGTGACAGTGCAGCAACTGAGGAAATTTCCCCAGTTACTGTCACGCGAGTTTTAGTGCGAGCCATTGCCGCATCGATATCCCTGTCGATGACATTGTTAACTACACAACCTGACGCAACGACTAAAGATAGCCCCAGTAGAGTCAAGGCAAATAGCAGCCAATCAACTTCACCTCGAGAGGCCAATAAAAAGCCTCCTGCGACTGAAATCAAGTTTCCCATAATGATCCCAGGTTTTGTCACCTGAAAATAACGACGCAGCATGAGTACTCTCCTGTTAATACATCATCATGGCGTTCGATTCGTAGATGATCCAGACCGACAGCCCCACTACCATCACAATAATCAACGCACTAAAGATAAAGGAAAGCGTGCTTGCCTTGCCTTCTTCCGTAACAAAGTTCAGGTGTAAAAAGTACTTCAGGTGCACCCAAATTTGCACTAACGCCGTTGTCACTAACGTCCAAAATGTCGTGCTAGATGACAAGCTTCCACTCATCACGGCAGCAAAAGGAATGGCTGTCAAAATAACGGATAGTACAAAACCAATTAGATACGACTTCACACTACCGTGGCTGTCGTGTTCATGCTCATGAACATCCATCTGTGCTAACGCTTTAGATTCACTATGGCTCATTACATTGCCCCCATTAAATAAACAACGGTAAATACACAGATCCACACGATATCTAAAAAGTGCCAGAACAAGCTTAAGCAGCTCAAACGCGTTACCGTTTGTGGCTTAAGACCACGACGTGTCACTTCAATCATCATCACAGTCATCCAAATCAAGCCTGCCGTCACGTGCATGCCGTGCAGACCCACCAATGAGAAGAAAGAAGTCAGAAAAGCACTATGCTGCGGTCCATGACCATGTACTATTAAGTGATGGAATTCATACACTTCCATACCAATAAACACCGCACCAAAGGCAAATGTCACCGCAAGCCAAGATAAGGTTTGCGACTTTTTCTGTTTGTTTGCCGCTATCATGGCAAACCCAAAGGTAATACTACTTAACAGTAAGGCCGCGGTTTCAACCGCAACAAAGCCCAGCTCGAATATGTCTTTGCCAGACACGCCACCTGCCGTGTTCATGTACAATACGGCATAAGTGGCAAAGAACGAAGCAAACAACAAACAGTCCGTCATCAGATATAGCCAAAAACCGAATACGGTATTTGAACCTGTGTCATGATCTGCATGCTCGTGAGCATCTTCTAACGCATGCAGCGTAGCGGGAGTAATTGCACTCATGAATTAACCCTCCTGTAATGCGCGAGAAAGGTGGGCAGACTCAATCTGCTCAATCTCGTCAACCTGAACATAATAATCAACGTCGCTGGTGTAACAACGCTTAATAAATACCGCGATAGCACTGACAAAACCCACCGCCGCTAACCACCAAATATGCCAAATCATGGCAAAGCAAAACACGGTCAATGACGCGCTGATAAGCACTCCAGCCGGGGTATTTTTTGGCATGTGAATAGGCTGATAATGTGCAGGCTTTTGATATGCCTGTCCCTGCTCTTTCATTTCTGTCCAAGCGTCAATATCGTCAACTACAGGGGTTTTCGCGAAATTGTAGTACTGCGGAGGAGAGTCCGTTGACCATTCCAGAGTATGCCCATTCCACGGATCGCCTGTGGTGTCTTGCAATTGCTCGCGGTTTTTGTAGCTCACCACTAGCTGTACCACTTGGAAAATTATCCCAAACATAATGATAAAGGCACCAATACAGGCGATGTATAGCCAAATGTTCCACGCTGGCGTGTTGGTATGATTAAGGCGACGAGTCATGCCCAAGAAGCCAAGCACATAAAGCGGCATAAAGGCCACAAAAAAGCCAACCAGCCAGCACCAGAATGAGGCTTTCCCCCAACGCTCATCAAGCTTGTAACCCATAACTTTAGGGAACCAGTAAGCAAAACCCGCTAGATAACCAAACACTGCCCCACCGATAATGGTGTTATGGAAATGTGCAATTAGGAAAAGACTGTTGTGAAGCACATAATCCGCGCCAGGAATTGCAAGCAGTACGCCAGTCATCCCACCTACGGTAAAGGTCACCATAAACCCTAACGTCCAAAGGACCGGCACCGTGATCCGCAAACGACCGCGATACATGGTAAATAACCAGTTAAAGAGTTTTACCCCCGTCGGGACCGCAATGACCATCGTCATGACCCCAAAGAAAGCATTAACATTGGCGCTTGAACCCATAGTAAAGAAGTGATGTAGCCAAACAATGAAGCCCAAAATAGAAATCGCACCGCTGGCATACACCATCGACTTATAGCCAAACAGGCGTTTGCCTGTAAAGGTTGAAATAATTTCTGAGAAAATCCCAAACGCAGGCAAAATCAAAATATAAACTTCAGGGTGACCCCATGCCCAGAACAGATTGATATACATCATGGCATTACCACCGGCTTCATTGGTGAAGAAGTGGAAATCCATATAACGGTCAAGCGTTAGCATCGCGAGCACCGCAGTAAGAATTGGGAAAGACGCAGCAACTAGGATATTTGCCCAAGTACAAGTCCAAGTAAAAATAGGCATTTTCATTAGCGTCATGCCAGGTGCACGCATCTTAAATACGGTTACCAAGAAATTCACGGCAGTGAGCAATGTCCCAAGCCCGGATATTTGCAGTGCCCAAATATAGTAATCCACCCCGACGCCGGGACTAAACGACAACTCCGACAATGGCGGATACGCCACCCAACCGGTTTTTGCAAACTCACCAAATGCC
This sequence comes from Pseudoalteromonas sp. NC201, assembly GCF_002850255.1. NCBI lineage: Bacteria > Pseudomonadati > Pseudomonadota > Gammaproteobacteria > Alteromonadales > Pseudoalteromonadaceae > Pseudoalteromonas > Pseudoalteromonas sp. NC201. The sequence goes on along the minus strand of NZ_CP022522.1, from coordinate 1,599,004 downwards.
AAGGACAAGTTGATCAGAATTGCCCCGCCCGCCGTCAGCCAAAAACTGAGGTTATTCAAAAACGGAAAAGCAACATCTCTAGCACCAATTTGCAGTGGCAAGATGATATTCATCAAACCAATCATAAATGGCATCGCCATAAAGATGATCATGATCACCCCGTGTGCAGTGAAGATCTGGTCATAGTGCTCAGGAGGTAAGTAACCGGCAGCGCCGCTTGTGGCCATCGCCAGCTGTGTGCGCATCATGATGGCGTCGGCAAAACCACGCATTAACATAATTAATGCCAAGATAATGTACATCACGCCTAGGCGTTTATGATCGATTGAAGTGATCCAATCGTGCCACAGTACGCCCCATTTTTTGTGTTTTGTGACCATTGCCGCCACAATTAGACCAACAATCGCCACCACAGCTAACGTCACCATAATGATGGGTTCGTGATAAGGGATTGCCTCTATGGATAATTTACCAAACAACGACATAATTACTCCTCAGCCTTGCCGTGATGTGGATGCGCAGCATGCTCTGGTTTGGCGTAATAACTCATTTCGCCATGGCCCTGCATGTACTTCATAACTATGGTGTGGAATAAGCCCTGCTCTACCGAGCCAAAATATTCAACGGGGTGATATTCCGAAGGCTCAGCCAGTTTCGTATAACGACCTGCGGTTAAGGCTTCGCCGTTTGCTTTGACATCGGCAACCCAGTTATCAAAACTTGCTTTGTCTTTGGTCGCAATGGCATCGAACTTCATACCCGTAAAGCCCGCTCCGCTGTAGTTAGCAGAAAAGCCTTTGAACGTCCCCGGCTCGTTAGCAATCAGGTGAAGCTGCGTTTCCATCCCAGCCATCGAGTAGATTTGGCTGCCAAGCTGTGGAATAAAGAAAGAGTTCATGGTGCTTTCGGAAGTGATTTTGTACTCCACTGGTACATTCGCTGGAAACACCAGCTCATTCACTGTGGCAATGCCTTGCTCTGGATAGATAAATAACCACTTCCAGTTTAGCGATACCACCTGAACAGTGAGGTGTTCACCCTTACCTTCCAACGGCTTGTACGGATCCAGTGATTGTGTAGAGCGCCAAGTGATCACCCCAAGTACAATAATAATCACAATCGGAATGGTCCAAACCACGGCTTCTATTTTGTTAGAGTGAGCCCATTTAGGTGCATAGATCTCGTGGTCACGACCGTCTCGGTACTTCCACGCAAAATATAAGGTAAGAATAATAACTGGTACTACAACGAGTAACATCAGTACAGTGGCAATGATGATCAAGGACTTCTCATCCATGCCAATTTGCCCCTTGGGATCTAAAATGCCACCACTACAGCCGGTGAGCATAAGCCCCAATGAAGCGAACGCATAATTCACAACACTACGTTTATTCAATTGATTACCCTTCAACGATAAGCTGCGGCTTATTTATCAAGCACGCTGAGTATCTATTTGTGCAAGCTATGCTGCACAAGTTCGAATTGCACTGTATCCATCAGGGAAAATGCATTAGTGAAGGGAAAAGCTCCTTTGATACCAGTCACTAACCATTTACCAAATAATCGATACAGTAAACGGACAATCACATTTACTAAGCTTACAATTCGCCCTAAAAGGACTGTAAGTAGCCGATTAATGTAATTGAAACTGAATTGCTGACTGCTGATCCAAATCGCGTAAATCAAACGCACTGGACTCAAATATTGCGATTACGCAAACAGACAGCGGTACCCAAAAGGAGGAGCACGACAACCATGTGCGCTAGGCACCGGTTGAGGTTGAATAGCCTCAGTAGAGGCGAATGCCGTTTTACGCAGGACAACGCCAGCGCGTGTAGGCAAGATAGTATGGAAAACTAACCAATAAAGACCTGTCAATAATTGCAATGACAAGATAGGCTGAGCCAAAAACTCTCCGAGCATCGCCAAAACAGAGTCAGGTAGTGAATTATCTGCAAAAAGTGCTTCTAATTCAGCTACATCACCTAGCATGCCAGTGAATAATAATGCCGCGTTAAACATCATCAATGCGCTTAACACACTGAAAATACGACCAAATAACTGCGCACGCGTCATCGCACAACCTTGATAGGTTGTGTCGTCAGTAGTAGCAGTTTGTCGAGCATAGCTTAACAGTGGCACAGATTATCCTGATGTTTTTATCTTGATAGAATTGATTAGTTCAGAACTTTCAGTCTAAACTGAAAATTCGCAGCGAGTATAACAAAGTCGCTATTCGATTCAAGCGATATCTGCAATGATCTATATCAAATTTCCTTAATCTACCTCTAACCTTCATCCTTCTCTAAGACAAAATACTTAAACACACTTATTGGAAATAGTTCTCATTCACAATTATTTACAAAACGTGAATGTTAACATTTTTATTAACTATCAATTAGATAGCCGTCTGCACGGCTTAACACCTTATTCATCTTTTGTTCATGCTATTTATTTTTGGTTCGTTCTAAGTATGATCCTCGCCAACTGACATCGCTGTCACTTTAACTAATTCTTTGTTACTAGAGGAACTCATGAAGCAGCTGAATAAACTCTTAGGTTTGATGAAAGTGCCCAATAAACTCAGACTCAGTCTGCTTTTGTCTGTCGTGATCATTACCCTTGTGCAACTCTCATCAGCACTCGTTTTACGAGACAGCTTAACGCAAGAAAGACGTATTAATGCAAAAAACTTAATGGAAACCACAATTGCACAACTTAATATGGTTGCCACCGAGGCCTCGCTCACCCCACAACAAAGACAAGAAAAAATAAAAAAGCTCATTGATGCCGCACGCTATGGTGATGCAGGTTACTTCTTCTTATTTGACCTAGATGGGAATATGGTAACACACCCCATTAAGCCACTGCTCAATGGCACCTCAATGACTCACCATCATGAACACTTTATTCGCGAAGCATTCAGCCAGTTCGTCGTCATTGCGAATCAAAATCAACAAGGCTTTGCCCAATATCAATGGCCAAAACCGGGGACAAAGGAGCTTGAGGGCAAGCTCTCTTATATTGCTAACTTAGGGCACTATAACTGGGCAATTGGAACAGGCATTTACCTTCAAGACGTTGAAGAGCAATTTTATGACCGGCTCATGTTGATGACTGCTGAAACGCTCGGCTATGCGATATTACTTATTTTTCTCTCTAGCTTGATCAGCAAAAATATTACCAAGCCACTGGATAAGCTCACCCGCACTATGGGACTTATTTCAGCGCAAAAAGACCTCACCATTGCACTGAAAAGCCACGGAAAAGACGAGCTTGCCCAAATGGCTATCGCATTTAATAAAATGAACTCGCATTTTCGTGATGTACTGCATGATATCAACGAAAACACCCATTCTTTGGCTTCCCAAGCAGAGGAATTATCCTGTATTACCGAGCAGATCCAAGCTGGTATTGGACAACAAAACAGTGAAACAGAATCGCTGCAAAACCGCATGCAATCGCTTAATCAAGTGGCACAAGCTGTCAATAATGAGTCAAAGCGTGCGCTTGATAAAGTGACAGAGACAACCACACTGACGACCCAAGGGCTGACGCATGTAGACGAAAATGTGGCAGTCATAGCGCATGCCTCTCGTAGCGTCGACTCAGCGCAACAAGCTGTGCTCGAACTACAACGGTCATCGACCGAGATTGGTGCAGTACTTGATGTCATTAAAAAAGTGGCAGATCAAACTAACTTATTAGCATTGAATGCGGCCATCGAGGCTGCGAGAGCAGGAGAACAAGGTCGCGGTTTTGCCGTAGTGGCCGATGAGGTAAGAACACTGGCCCAGCGTACGCAACAATCTACCGATGACATTCAAGCGATCATTGATAAACTGCACAATGGCGTCGCCACAACCGTTGAAGAAATGGAGAGCTGCCGTGCAGCATCCGAACAAAGCCTCAAAGTGAGCCAAGAATGTAAGCACGCACTAGAACAAATCAACCTCTCCATCGCAACCGTGCATGATATTAACGTTAATATCGCCACTTGGAGTGAAAAGCAATCCGAAGATCTTAATGACATGACTGACAACATCAGTGGTATCGCAACAGTGGCAAACCAAACCGCCCTTGGCGCTGAACACACCAAAGCGTCGAGCCAGCAATTAAGCGAAATGTCACAACGACTCTCGCAAATAGTCAATGAATTCAAGGTGTGACCTTGCACCTATTCGCATAGGCGGAAGTGCGTACTTCCGCTGAGAAATGTCGGGTAGCAAGGGGGGGGTTAGCGCGCCAGTCACAAACTGCTCGGCGGGTAAACCGTCTCCTACCAGACTGGTTTTACTTCGGAGTAGGAGCTGCTTTACGCAGCGATCTTTAAAAGCCATCGCCACACAACCCCACCTAACAAAATCCACAGCGATTAATCAGCATAAGGGTAATGAACATGACGCTGCTCTTGTAATTTCATACCCAAATATTCAAAGGTTCCCACCAGCATCTCAGTAAATGGTGCCGGTGCTTTCTCTTGGCATGAGGTTGATAAAATCGAAAACTGCTTTTCACGTAGCGCTCTAAGCTCAGGCTTTAGTGCTTCGATGTCCATAAAGTCGGTTATTCTGTCGATAAATGCCTTCATTCTGGGTGTCACTGCATACCAATAAACGGGGGATGCAAAAATGATGTGCTCAAAACCAAGTACCCATCTAAAAAGGTTAACAAAGTCATCATCACTGTGAGAGTGTTTGTAGCAATACTCACCAATTTTATAACGGTCTAAATAGATGAGCTCAGCTCTTTTTTCTTCTGCTAGTGCCTTTGCAGATTGGTAGGTATTTCCATTGGGGTTTGAGCTTGAGTAAATAACGACTGTTTTCATAATCTTCAATTCCAGTTGCACTAATAATAAGTTGGGTGCTACCTTAAAACCTCACCTTAAGTTAAGGTAAAGTACTAATTTATGAAAACTGAAAAATTATTAAGAGACGAGCCGAACCTCAGTGTAGGTAAGGTTGCCCATAGAGCTGACGTTGCGGTGTCTGCACTGCATTTCTATGAGAACAAAGGGCTTATTCGCAGTTGGCGTAATAACGGTAATCAACGCCGTTATAAAAAGGATGTGTTGCGTCGAATTGCCATTATTAAAGCTGGCCAAAAAATGGGGATAACCCTAGGGGAGATAAAAGAAACCCTTGATACTCTGCCCGACTCAAGAACACCAACTAAAGCGGACTGGGCCAAACTTTCTACAGCCTGGCAAGCAAAGCTGGACGAAAAAATCGCTTACATGCAACGTTTAAGAGACTATGTCGATGGTTGCATTGGCTGTGGCTGTTTGTCGATGAAATCATGCCCTATCTACAACCCCGATGACATCGTTGCCAAAGAGGCTAACGGTGCGGTGTGGTTGGATGAGCCAGACAAAGCAAATAAAGCAAAATCTTGTTATGATAGCGAAAACCATTAAATAGGACACAATAATGAAAAAGACTGCCTTGTGCATGGCGCTAGCCATGGCAATGGGCCTGACTGGCTGCTCACTTTCTCCTTCGTCTGTCGAGACGACGCCTTCAGCTTCACAGCAAACAGTAGCAACAAATGCACAATTCGCTGACTTTTCTCAGCAATTTATCAATGACTTATGGAAACAGTACCCAGAAGCGTCGCTCTGGGCAGGCTTTGGCAAGTACGACGATATTATCACTGTACCAACCCAAGCGACTCGTGATGCAAGTGTTGCCTTCTCTCTGGCGCAACTGGCTAAGTTACAACAGTTCGACCTTGCTAACTTAAGCAATAGTCAAAAAATCGATTATCACTTGATTGAAAATCGCCTAAAACGCGATATCTGGCATATTGAAACCTTCAAAAGCTGGCAGTGGAATCCGTCAAACTACAATGTTTCTTATGGCTTTGCGACGATACTCAATAGCCGCTTTAAAACGGATGACGAAAAGCTCAAGCTCGTTTTAGCACGTCTTCAATATGTGCCAGCGTATTATGAAGCAGCACAAAACAATATTAACAATCCAACGCTCGAATATACTCAGCTTGCGATTGCACAAAACCAAGGCGCATTTAGTGTATTAAACGACGAGTTGCTTGATAAACTCGCGACTTCATTATTAACAGCCGAGGAAAAAGCCCTATTCAAGCAGCGCTTCGCTGCCGCGAAATCTGCCATCAATGGATATGTATCTTACCTTAGCAACCTTGAAAAAGAGTTAAGCGAAAACGGTAATGCGCGCTCATTTAGAATTGGTGAGAAGCTGTACGAAGAAAAATTTGCCTTTGATATTCAGTCTGGCTACACCGCCAAGCAAATGTATGAAAAGGCAATGGCCGACAAAGCCCGTGTTACTAATGAAATGGTTAAGATTGTTGATCAACTCTGGCCAACGTATTTTGCTGACAAGCCACGCCCAAAATCTGACATTGATGCGATTGCCACGCTTATCAAGCACCTTTCAGTCAAACACGTAAAGCGTGAAAACTTTGTGAGCGAAATCAAGGCGCAAATTCCAGAGCTTGAAAAGTTTGTGATGGAAAAGGATCTCATCACGCTAGACCCTGAAAAGCCGCTAGTTGTTCGCGAAACGCCTGAATATATGCGCGGCTTTGCTGGCGCTTCAATCAGTGCTCCGGGCCCATACGACAAAAAGGAGAACACCTATTATAACGTGTCTCCGCTGGACTCAATGAGCGACGAGCAAGCTGAATCGTATCTACGTGAATACAACCATTGGATCCTGCAGATCCTAAATATTCATGAAGCCGTGCCAGGCCATTACACTCAGTTGGTTTACTCTAACGAATCTCCGTCTTTGGTGAAGAGTATCTTAAGCAATGGCGCGATGATTGAAGGATGGGCAGTATACACTGAGCGCATGATGCTAGAAGAAGGCTATGGTAACTTTGAGCCTGAAATGTGGTTAATGTACTACAAGTGGAATCTACGTGTGATCTGTAACACTATCCTAGATTACGGTATCCAAGTAAAAGGAATAAGCAAAGAAGAAGGCTTAGATCTGCTGATGAATGGGGCTTTCCAAGAGCGTGCAGAAGCCGAAGGTAAATGGCGCCGTGCAACCTTGAGCCAAGTACAATTAACCAGCTATTACTCTGGTTATCGCGAAATTTACGACTTTCGTGAAACGCAAAAACAAAAGCTTGGAAAGGAATTTGACTTAAAGACATTCCACGAAGAGTTCTTAAGCTTTGGTAGTGCTCCGGTGAAGTATATCCGCCAGTTAATGGCAAAGTAACATAATAATGCCGGCCTCATGGCCGGCATTATTTTTCGAAAAATTGATATCACCCGTAGGTCGGCCTTTAGGCCGACTAACGTTTAAACCTAAAGGGTACCCTTTAAACCCAAAGACTACCCTTTAAACGTTGGGGGGATTGTCGACCTAAAGGTCGACCTACTTTACTATCTTCATTTCATCTAACAGGTTTTGTGCATTATCAACCTTGTCCATTACCCATAACATGTAACGCGAATCAACATGAATTGAGCGGTTTAGGTTTTTATCGTAATCCCAGTCACCAATAATGCTTTCATATACACCGTCAAACAGTAAACCTACTAACTCCGCTTTCCCGTTTAAGGTAGGCGAACCTGAGTTACCACCTGTGGTATCCACGTTAGAAAGGAAATTCACCGGTACGGTATTCATGCCACCTGTATATTGACCATATACTTTTTCGCGGATCAACTGCTGTTGCTTTTTCGGCGCGTTAAATGGTTCAACATCGGTATTTTTAGCCAGTAACCCTTCAAGCGAAGTAAATGGCGTTGCCACTAAGCCATCTTGCGGTGAGTAGCCACCTACCGTACCGTAAGTGACACGGAGTGTGCTGTTAGCATCTGCGTAAACTGGCTTATTTTGCGACTTGTTGTAAGCAATAATGGCTTCCATCAAAGCTGGACGTGCAGATTGCTGCTTACCAGCCAATTCTTTTTCTTCATCTTCGATTTGCTTCATCACTGCAAAAATCGCTTTTGCATATTTAATGAATGGATCAGAGCTTTGATTTAACTGCTCAAGCTCTAAATCTAACATCCAAAGACGGGCTTTTTCATCAGCAAGCTTAGAGTTAGCATACATCTCATCTAGCAGCGCTTGGTGTTTTGCTTTATTGAAGCCGCTTTCGAGTTGAAGCTGCTTATCGACTTCAGTTAAACGCGCTTCTTTTGGCAAGGCTGCATAAAGCTCCATGAAGTAAAGCATAATCGCTTTATCAACTGTTTCATCATAGCGGCGCGTCATCCGCTGAAGCCCCGCTTTGATTTTTGGCATATCACGTTCTTGATAACCACTCTCACGCTCAGCATCAGGCTTTTGTTTTTCAACCGCCAAGCGATAAAGCTTACGCGCAGTAGACATCATTTGCGAACGGTGGATATAGCCAACCATCATATCACGCTCATAATGAGCTTGAGATTGAGCAACCAACTCGCTCAATTCGTTTAGTACAGCACCATACTTTGCTTTACGGTCTGCATCGGCATTAATCCAAGTGCTAAGATCGCGCTCAAATTGCTGCTTGCGGCTATACATACTGCCTTTTTTGAAGCTTTCAATCATAGAGCCAAAGTTTTTGATGTAGTTGTTGTAACCTGCAATGGTGCTTTCATAGGCGATACGAGCTTGCGACCCTTCTGGTGCATTTTCTTCAATTAGTGCCACATACTTTGAGTTATGTTTACGTACCATGGGGTAAACCGTGTTAAACACATAATCTACTTCAGAAGCAATGCGATAACGGTTGGTACGACCCGGATAACCCGTCACCATTACAAAGTCGCCCTCTTGCACGCCTTTTGCACTCACACTCAAGAATGACTCTGGGTTGTAGGGTACGTTATCTTTAGAAAACTCAGCGGGTTTACCATCTTTACCCACATATGCACGGTAAAAAGCAAAGTCGCCAGTGTGACGAGGCCACATCCAGTTATCTATATCGCCGCCATATTTGCCCACGCCCATCGCTGGCGTGTATGCCAGACGGACGTCTTTTATCTCTAGCGATTTAATGAGGTAATATTCCAATCCACCATGAAAGGTATAAACATTACAGCGATAGCTTTCATCTTGCTCACACTCGGCAACAAGCTGTTTGCGCTTACTGTCAATGGCATCAAAACGTGCTTTACCGGTCAGTGAGTCCGTCCCAGCATTAACTTTATCCGTTACGTTCGACACTTCTTTTGTCACATAAACGCGTGAGCCCGGTGCCGCCGGCAAGTCTTCACTTGGCTGTTTTGCTAAAAAGCCATTCTCAAGAATATTGTTATCTGTTGTTGAATTGTATTGAATAGAGCCGTATGCACAGTGATGGTTTGTCACAACCAGACCTTTAGGAGAGACAAATGACGCCGTACAGCCACCTAAGCTAATCACCGCATTCATCGGGAACTCAGTGAGTTTTGAAATTGACTTAGCATCAATCTCTAGTCCTTTAGACTTTAAAATAGATTCAAGTTCAGGTAGTTGATGTGGTTGCCACATGCCTTCATCGGCAGCAACGTACTGAGAAAAGGCCAACACCATGGCCGCGGAGATAGCTTTAACACGCATATTCCAATCCTAAATGTTATATTATTTTAATTGCGGTCAGTAATGTGACCCAAGATAGCGCCAAATAGCAATTTATTTCGGTGGAATTCGATAAACCGATGTAAACAACCATGCAGAAAGTACCAAGATAAAACGCCTAGTTTTCACTTTTTTAGCGAAACATTTCATCGGTTAATTCAAAGGGTTCCCAAGTCGCTTGTGCCGAACCAATTTCTTCTAAAATGCGTCCTTCCACGCCATCAAACGGTGCATTAGAAATCCACATTTTTACTTCACCCTTTTCACCAAACCCAAAAATGATGAATGGATTCACATCATCATCAACACGTCCTGATGCAAATGTAACAGGAGTCAATTCGTCAATTATATGGTAGGCTTTCTTCCGCTGAACTTTGAATGAAGCTCTGTAGAGTTTTGCTTGCTTGTAGTCTCGCCATTCAACATCCACTTTATGTGGGATTTCAGCACCCCAAAACGATCCTTTTTTCTGAGCATTTCCCCAACAACAGCCTATCGCTCCTGCAGGTGGAGAAAATTTATCATCAAACACTATTTTGACCATCAAGTCACTATTTTCATAAGCTGAAATACCTATATCCAACTGTGCTAGCTCGGTATGTGAAGAGCAACTGCAAAGCAGTATTAATGCCAGTAAAACAGTAGAGAGCTTATTGAACATCCTTTTCTCCAATTCGAACATCCCTAGTCTCATTTGTTTTAGATATTAACTTTGGATTGTGGGCACTTATCTAATTAAACATTTCATCGGTTAATTCAAAGGGTTCCCAAGTCGCTTGTGCCGAACCAATTTCTTCTAAAATTCGTCCTTCGACGCCATCAAACGGTGCATTAGAAATCCACATTTTTACTTCACCCTTTTCACCAAAACCAAAGATAATCTGAGGGACAAGATCTTCCTTTACCTCTCCCGTGCGGAAGGTAATACTAGGCAGGTTTTTTGCGATTTTGTATGCTTTATCACGTTGTACACTGAACTCAGCGTTGTAATGCCTTCCTTGTTTATAATCCCACCACTGCGCTTTCACTTTATGCGGGATTTCAGCTCCCCAAAACGTACTATTTGCATTAGCATTACCCCAACAACAACCTATTGAGCCTGCTGGTGGAGAAAACTTATCATCAAACACTAATCTAACCATAAGGTCACTATTTTCGTAAGAAGATACACCAATCCGCAACTTATCCAATTCTGTACTTGAAGAGCAACTGCAAAGCAGTATTGCTGCCAATAAAACGGTATAGAACTTATTGTTCATCCTTTTCTCCAAATTGATTTATTTCCATTTTTAAATGCTTTCCAAATTTGTACCTGCGGTAGCGCTTTTGCATTATTGTAAAACATTTCCCTTTGTCCATTTTCAGTCACGTACTTTGCTTTTGTTTCCTCACCGTGAGCCAATTTATCTGTAAATCCCGAATACCTAGAACTAATATGGATATAATGCTCGTATAGTTTCTGCCAAGCTTGGCTTGCTGGCCCAGCTTTAAGAGCTTTAGGTACCAAAGTTGCGACCTTGTTGCTAAGTTCATAAGGGTAGATACTTTGAAGACGCGCCATTTCTTTTAGCGGAACGCCATGTTGAATCGCCTCGTTATACATTTGGTGCAGTCCATAATGGGCAAGGGTATTATCTATTTTACGTCTCCAAACAGGCCGGTATGTGGTGTAAAAATCCTTATCTCTTCCCGAGCGACTAGCACCATACCTTAGCCTTTTAAAGCGGTAGACCATATCCACATTAATGCCAGGCCACTGATATTTATGTTCAATTGCTAATTTCGCTTGTTGCACTTTTGCTTCATGCTCTGGATTTCCGGGAATACCACGAATGCGCTTTAAAGGATACTCAATATCAATACTGATAGGGGCATACCCGCCTCCAATATCAGAATGAACACCTGGCAAGTAGACTTCCTTATGGTTAGCAAACAAACTACCATCCTTATTTTTTAATGAGCTTAGTGGGAATTTATCACGCCGCTCATCCCAAGCCGTTAAGTGATATACAGCCCCTGCACTGGCTTGATTAAGATCGAGTCTAACCGCATCGTCTAACTCATCTTTCGCATACAGCTCACCATGATCATTATCTCCATCCCCTCCAATAGACGCGACGGTATCGAAAACCCCAACAAAGCGAAATACCACTTCTTTATCGGCTAGTCTAGCATCCTGGTTCTCCCTCATTTTATTGACTAAATTAGTAAGTGCTCTTGCTGCCGCAGCGCCTCGACTAAAGCCAAAGCAATCAAGTAATACCGTGCTACAAAGACTAATTGAGCTTTTACTCTTAATGAACGTCTCGATTACATCTATGACTTCTATCAACCTTTCATCAAATGAGTAGGCAACGGCTAAATCAATTGTACTATTATCTTCTCCTGCCTTAGTGCCTACGCCTTCGACATAATGTTTAAAATGAAATTTATCATCCATTTCATACAACTCATGGAGCTTAGCGATATTCGTCGGCTCTTTATCATCAAATGGGTCCAAAATATCGTTGTACTTGTTGTTGCCTGTACCATCAAAGAAGATCCCGATACTCGGTGGCTCGCTAATAAAATATAGGTGTACATTACCCTCACCTGACACTCTGTGTTTAATCAGCTGCACTCCACCCTCAGCGCCAATCTTAAGTGCTTTTACTTTTTCTATATCAAGTAGGTCTGCATAGGGCACATTGTTAAAAAGCACCTGCTCCGGCACACCCAAGATTTTTGCTTTTAGACTATAGCGACCATCTTCACTCAACTTGCCGAATATCAAAGGCGTTTGTGTTGTCCCTTCAGAAGCTCTGGACAATGTGGGAGTATTAGCACCTAGGATCACAAAACTCACCGCCAACTCCCCTTCCAGCGACACCAATATGCGCTTTTCAGCCACCTCAGGTGATTTATCGACGTTAATCGAGGCCAATACCTGTTCAACCGGTGTTAACGGGTCTAATTGGCTTGCGCCAATGGGCTGATTAGGATCAACCCCACCACTGCTTGTAAAGGCATTGTTTCTAATCTCTGCTTTGAAATAAGACTTGCGTTTAACGATGATTAGCTGCTCTCTAGAACCGGCAGCACTGCCAGACCTTACACTTTGTAAGCCCTTTTTGGTCTTTATAAAAACACGAGTAAATTCGTCACGCTTAACATGGCGCCAATTATGTCTTTGTTGCAATACTATCCAATCACTGGCATGAGGCTTTAGTTGCGTTCTAATTTCTGACGGTAAATGAGCGGTTGTGGTATGGGGTGGTAAGACTTCCAGCTCATCGATTTGTTGGTCAATCAACCAATTATGTTTTTCTTCAACTATTTTCATCCTTGTTCACCAGAGTTAGTTTTTTATACCATCCTTTCGCATTAAAACAGGCTAACATTCAACCACCCAATTGGTAAATAAAATTTAATAAAATCGTAAACAAAACATCTTATGGCGATAAATTTTCAACGCCTAGGTCTTTGCTATATCAGCTGCAAAAGTAATGTGTGAGTTAGCCAAACTTTTTACATCATTTGTCACCCATAAATGATAGGATCGCCGCAATTGTCAGTAATGAGTCAAATTTATGCTTTCGTGTAACAACATCACTATGCAGTTTGGTGCAAAACCACTGTTTGAGAATATTTCCGTTAAGTTTGGTGACGGCAACCGCTATGGCCTAATAGGCGCTAACGGCTGCGGTAAATCCACCTTTATGAAAATCCTAAGCAAAGAGCTAGAGCCAAGTGCAGGTAACGTAAACTACGATCCAAACGAGCGCATCGCTAAGCTAAATCAGGATCAATTTGCCTACGAGCAATATACGGTTGTAGACACAGTGATCATGGGTCATAAAGAGCTGTGGGAAATCAAGCAAGAGCGCGATCGCATTTACTCATTACCAGAAATGAGCGAAGAAGACGGCATGCGTGTTGCCGACCTTGAAACGCAATTTGCTGAAATGGATGGCTATTCCGCAGAAGCAAAAGCGGGTGAATTACTCCTCGGTGTGGGTATTCCAACCGAGCAACATTATGGCTTGATGTCAGAAGTTGCTCCTGGCTGGAAATTGCGTGTACTACTTGCACAGGTATTATTTGCAGAGCCAGATATCATGCTCTTAGACGAACCAACCAACAACTTGGATATCTATACTATCAAGTGGTTGGAAGACGTATTGAATCAGCGTGATTGTACTATGATCATCATCTCGCACGACCGCCACTTCTTAAACTCAGTGTGTACACACATGGCGGATATCGACTATGGCGATCTGCGTATTTACTCAGGTAATTATGATGAATACATGTTTGCTGCGACGCAAGCTCGCGAGCGCCTGTTGTCAGACAATGCTAAGAAAAAGGCGCAAATCGCTGAGCTACAGCAGTTCGTTTCGCGCTTCTCTGCAAACGCCTCAAAAGCGAAGCAAGCGACATCTCGTGCTAAGCAAATTGACAAGATCCAACTGGAAGAAGTTAAAGCATCAAGTCGTCAAAATCCATTTATTCGCTTTGAGCAGGAAAAGCCGCTATTCCGTAACGCACTTGAGCTTATCTCACTATCACAAGGTTATGACGACACCCTATTCTCTGACCTAAATGGCCTTGTTGAAGTCGGCGAGAAAGTTGCCATCATCGGTGAAAATGGTGCCGGTAAAACGACACTACTCAACACCTTAGCAGGCCGTAAAGCGCCGCAAGCAGGTGAGTATAAATGGTCAGAAAACGCCAATATTGGTTACTATGCGCAAGACCATGCTGACGAATTTGAAAAAGATCTGGATCTTTTCCAATGGATGGAACAGTGGCAACAGCCAGGCGATGATGAGCAAGTCGTACGCGGCTTCCTTGGCCGTATGCTGTTCTCTCAAAATGACATCAAAAAGTCAGTTAAGGTGATCTCAGGTGGTGAACAAGGCCGTATGCTATTTGGTAAAATCATGATGCATAAGCCAAATATCCTACTAATGGACGAACCAACGAACCACATGGATATGGAATCAATCGAGTCTCTCAACTTGGCACTTGAACAATACGAAGGTACGTTATTCTTCGTATCGCACGACCGCCAATTTGTCTCATCACTCGCAACGCGTATTTGGGAAATTAAAGACGGTAAGATCACCGACTTCCATGGTACGTACGACGAATACCTCGCGAAGAAAGCGGCTGAAGCCGTATAAGATTAGACTGTGAAGGGCCAAATTGGCCCTTTTTATTTTCTCAGGCACAGCGGATCTTTGCCCCTCATAAACCAGCACAAAAAATAGACAAACCCGCAATTTTACTGTTAGGATTGTTCTCGCAAAAATTGGAATAATAAAAGGGTCGGCTATGGAACGTTTACAGAATATGTATTCGATAATGTTGCTGTCTAAGCTGAAAGCAAGCTTTCCAGAATCGTGCGATATCAATCACCACACTTTTTCACTCCCATACGTAGATCAACAACTACTCGAAGACGTTGTGACTAATCACCTTAATGAAGGGCTTATCCAAGTGGATGGCCGTGACCAGTATAGTTTGACGACAAAAGCGATTGCACTGTTTGGCGAAGACGAATAACTTAATAATAAAGAAATAAGCGCACCGAAGTGCGCTTCCAAGTTATTAACCTGAGATCAGGTTAACTAGGGACTGTGATGCTATCGTTAGCATCTGCAACCAAAGTAACTTGGTTACCTATGAAATCTACGTCTAAATCCGACAATACCAGCCAGCAACATAAGGCCGGCAAACATTGAACCGCCAGATGAATCAGAGTCAGTTGAAGGCTTATCAGGCACTTGATCAATCAAGGTATTTGCTTTTGGGCTTAAGCCTTGAGCTGATTTGGGATCATCATCTAGTACAGTAATTGCGTTTATGGTTACAAAGTTAGCTGCACCCGGCTCACTATTGCTATCTTTACACTGTTCATCAGTGAAGTTAACTAATGGCACATTACCACAACGAGGAATTTTAGCTATCGCTTCTATTATATCCATGCCACTGTCAGTCACCTGACCAAAGACCGTGAAGCCACCATTGTCAACGTCCAAATTTTTACTGTTGTCTACCAAGTTAAAGAACCATTGGCTTGTCGCACTATCAGGTCTATTTGCTACCTTTGCCATTGCAATAGTGCCTTTTACGTTAGACCATTTAGGTTCATTTTTTACAGCATCGTAAGTAGCGATGGCATCAAGAGGCACGTCTCCTTCATATTTGAAGCCACCACCTTGCACAACAAAATCTGGAATAACGCGGTGAATTACCGTATCAGAATAACGCCCGTTATCTACGTATTTCAAAAAGTTTTCCACGGTTTTAGGCGTACTTTCATCAAATAAATTGACCTGAAAGCTACCATGAGAAGTTTGAAATTCGACAATCGTTGCATTAGCAGCGAAGCTTCCCAACAAAGTTGAAGCGAGCAATAGAGAGTTTAGCTTGAACATACTTTTCCACTTGGTTATTTTAATTCTCTTTGCAAACTAGAATAAAAATTTATTTATAAGTCGGCTAGCAATTCATTGCCAGTGGTAACAATTAAGAACATTTGCAGACTTAGATTTACAATAACCGGTTAAGAACCCACCATACCTTGAGCAAGTTTTAGTCAAACAAACGTATTTCACCGCATAACTCCTCGGAGTAGACGGTTTATACATGCAACACTTCGTCATTTTTTATATGATGCGCCCGATTATAATTCTAAATCCAGGACAACAAGTATATGAGTAATTCCTCTGAAGCGATGATGGAGATGAATACCATCAGCGACGGGCGCTGGACCCAACACGACACACATTGGGTATTAAGTTTATTTGGCACTGCGGTCGGCGCAGGTATCTTATTCTTGCCAATTAACATAGGTATTGGTGGTTTTTGGCCACTCGTTATCATGACAGTGCTTGCCTTCCCTATGACCTATTTAGCACACCGAGGATTGGCCCGGTTCGTCCTTTCATCAAAGCAAAAAAATGCCGATTTTACGGATGTAGTAGAAGAGCACTTTGGCGCAGGTGCTGGCCGTTTAATTTCCTTACTTTACTTTTTCTCTATTTTTCCTATTTTGCTTATCTATGGTGTTGGCCTAACCAATACCGTCGACAGCTTTATTGTCAATCAACTTGGCTTTGAATCGCCATCTCGTATTTTACTCTCCGGTTTGCTCGTTGCCGGGATGATTGCCATTATGCTAGGCGGCGAAAAGCTGCTACTGCGTGCTTTTGCTATTTTGGTTTACCCGCTGGTTGGGGTATTACTGTTTTTGTCACTCTATTTAGTGCCCAACTGGCAAATGCCGGTGGTAAGCACGCCAGATGTTGCAAGCTTAGCCGAATTGCTTTGGCTATCCGTTCCTATCGTAGTATTTTCATTTAGCCATGCAGCCGCCATTTCTAGCTTTGCTAACGTGCAGCGTCGTCACTACAAAAGTGAGGCAGTTCAAAAATCAGAAGCGATCCTTCGTACGACCTCCATTATGTTGATAGTGTTTGTTTTGCTATTCGTATTCTCCTGCGTATTCTCTCTAACACCAGAGCAAATGGAAGAAGCAAAATCGGCGAACGTCTCTGTTTTATCCTATTTAGCTAACGTGTATAACAATCCATTTATTGAAATGCTTGGCCCCCTTGTGGCATTTATCGCGATTACTTCGTCTTTCCTAGGCCACTTCCTTGGTGCACGTGAAAGCTTTAACGGCCTTGCAACCAAGCAAACGAGTATGAGCTACAAGCTTGCTGACAAGCTAGGCGTGGTATTTATGTTTGTTGCTATTTGGGTGTGCGCCGTATTAAACCCAAGTATTTTGGACATGATGGGGGCTATCTCAGGCCCGATTATTGCGATGATCTTGTTTATCATGCCAACCATTGCCGTGTTTAAAGTACCGGCACTACAAAAATACAAAAGCCACATTGGCACTTACTTTGTACTATTCGTCGGCTTGCTGGCGGTTTCTGCATTACTGTATAACATGCTAGGCTAACCAAAAGGGAGGCATCGCCTCCCTCATCTCCCTTTCTTTCTTGTTGCTTATCCTCATGGCAGTTCAGACTAAATATAGTACTAGTTTTCAGTGTATTGAATGAACCACCATAACCGAAAAATAAGCTTTGACTTTGTTTATCTTCATGGCAGTCCAACCTATATTATGGTAGTTTTCAGTGTCTTAAATTGAATACTACAACCAAACGATGAATTTTGACTTTCTACCAGCAATTAACGAAGAAATCACAGCGCTAATCAATCAAGTGCATAACCTACCTATGCACGAGCAAACGCTGTTGAGTGTGCTGGCGGTCGTCTATAAACCCGTTTCAGCAATCAAACTCAAACGCCTAGTTCAAGCACTCGTGGCAAAAGAGATCATCCCCGAAAATGACTTTGAACAAGGTGTAAGTCATAGCCAAATTATGAAGTGGCGCTCAGCCGGGTTAGTGACTTTTAACGAAGATGGAGTGCAAATAAATCTAAAACTCGCGACCAGTTTAAGCCATCGAGTCATGGCTGACGGCCAGTTTTTAGCAATCCTTAACGCTGCTGAAGAGTTTATCCCTGTATTGAATGCTTATGAATGGGAACGCCAATTTGCCGATGAACAGCGACTCATTCGAGACTTTTTATTTATCAACCAACTACCAAAAGCCCGCAATCATTTAGAACTGGCGAAAGACCCACAGGCGGTGTGTCATAAGACCAATCAAGTGCTATTACCACTGTATTTTTATCCTTTTTCAGTTGAAGGATTTTCGGCGCTTGCTGATGACTTGCAATATCAAGCTTTTGCAACTTTGCTCTATACCTTACTACAAGGTGGTCACAGCATTAGCTATGCACTTGAAGTACTCACACAGGTTCAAGCCAATACACAGAGCCCACTACTGACCTGCTTATTAGCAGAGTATCAAATCTATACCCTGCAATTGGATAAGGCTCAGGCGTTGGTAGCCAATATCCAAACCGCTTATAGTGCACAAATTATGGCAAGCATTGCTTTTTTACAACAACACGACGATATTATCGTTTGTTTTGAACAAGCACTAAAAGCCAAAGACAAAATCACCAAACGTAAAAAGCAGTACCTAGGTAGAACACTGGGTTTGTTTCATAAGTTGGCGTTATTGCAGCAAGCCAATAGCCATGATGCCGCATTATTTGACACCCTCTCTCAACAGCTTGAGTTTGAAAGCCAAGACAGCAAAGCGCCTTATAATAACTTCTTTGCCAGTAACGTGCTGTTATACTGCGCAGAGAGCTTGTCGCAAAACAGTACCTACAGCAGCGCCCATTTAAATTATTCAAGTCTGAAGAAATCTCATGTTTTTGACTATTCCTTAGGTCGCTTGCTCGACTGCTTTGCACACTTCTGGTGTAATCAGAGCTTAGATGCCAAAGCGCTTGCCAGTCTCGACGACTGCATCGCAATTTTTGAGCGCCTCTCTTTACCTCTTTTTGCTGGGCTTGCAAAGCAGTTGATGCTGGCAATGCACGGTGAGCAATATCAGCTTGCGTTTAATCCCGAGCTTAATGTTAGTCACCTTGTTGCCAAAAAGACGGCGTGGGATCTGGCACTGGACAAGCTTATTGCGCTCAACCCGAACGCAAATACCAGCCAAGAAGTTGACGAACAATTTCGCCTGATTTGGCAAATTAGGCAAGGTCGCTTTGATATTGAGTTTTTAGCACGCGAGCAAAAGCGGGGTAAAACAGGCTGGGGAAAAGGTAAGCCAATTTCCTGCAAACAACTGAAACAACACCCTGAGCAATTTAGTTATATCAGCCAATCTGATAAAAAGCTGATCGACGCCATCGCACCACAGTCAGGTTATGGCTACAATGCTCGTGCGGACTACACCCTTGCTGGAATTCCAGCGTTAAAAGCCGCAGTCGGCGCCACCAACCTATACCATGAAGAAGACTTAAAACAAGCCATTACCATTGCCGAGAAATCTCCCGAGTTACACATCCGTCAACATGGCGACGATCTGCTACTCTCTATTCCTAATTTACCCAGCTATTTTGGTCAACCGCAAACCTACTCATTTACTCAGCAAGCTGAGCATCACTACGAGTTTATTGTGTTTAACCAGTCACATATACAGGTCGCTGAGATTATTGGCGAGTCTGGATTAACCGTGCCTACCAGTGCAAAACAAAAGGTGCTATCGAGTATTAAAGCCATCGCACCTTATCTTAATGTACAGTCTGATTTAGCTGATATAGATACTGGGCTGGATAGTATCGAGGCGCAATCGGCGCTTGTTATTAACATTCAACCTTATCATCAAGGCCTCGATTTTCACTGTGTGGTCATGCCCTTTGGCGAAAAAGGGCCGATTTTTCATCCAGGACACGGTATTGCCACTGTCAGCGCCGAAATTGATGGTAAGCGCTTATCCACCACCCGAAACTTGTTACTTGAGCAGCAAAGATTGGATGAGTTAGATACGCACTGTCCGCTATTTTTGGAGATGACGGATAATCGCTTAAGTTTAGCCGAAATGGATGAAGCGCTAGAGGTGCTGCAAGAACTTGAGCTGGTGATTAATCAAGAGCCTTGCCCTATGGCACTCAAGCTCAGATGGCCTAAAGGCAAAAAGGTTAAGCTCAGTAGCAAGCTCGAAAGCCAACATTTGCAACTTGCCATGAGCAAGAAAAATGAATGGTTCGACATGACCGGCGAGCTACAAGTAAGTAATGACCAAGTTATCGAACTTAAACAGCTTCTAAAAATGGTTGCCACCAGCAATGGCCGCTTTATTGCGCTGGACGGTGAGCAAGTACTCGCGCTTTCAAGTGACTTAAAAGCGCAACTTGACCAGCTCAATAACGCGACCGAGGGCGGAAAGTTTCACCCGTTAGCCGCGCCTTTAATTGCTGAAGCCACCACAGGAATGCGGATGAAAACCTTGCCGGCTTGGGAAGAACAAAACGAAAAAATGCAGCAAGCCGTCGCATTGACTCCAACGCTTCCTTCAACATTACAAGCCGAGCTGCGCGACTACCAGCAGGCGGGATTTGACTGGGCAATGCGACTTGCCCATTGGGGTGCAGGTGCGTGCCTTGCCGATGATATGGGATTGGGTAAAACCATCCAAGCGCTGGCGATGATATTGGCCCGTGCCAATGTCGGCCCGACGCTTGTCATCGCGCCAACATCGGTCTGCTTCAACTGGCAACAAGAAATCCAAAAGTTCGCTCCAACCTTGTCGGTGAAACTCTTTTCTGACTATCCACATTCTGATGCTAGAGCTGAGATGCTGAGCAACTTGCAACCACTGGATTGTGTGATATTAAGTTATGGTCTACTACAGCGCGAAGTTGATATCTTAAAGCCTATCGCTTTTGAAACCATTGTCGCCGATGAAGCCCAAGCGCTAAAAAATCCTTTAGCAAAACGTACTCAAGCCGCGTGCGCGCTCAAAGGCAAATTTAAGCTGATCACCACAGGGACCCCAATAGAAAATAACCTCACCGAGCTTTGGTCACTCTTTCGTTTTGTAAACCCAGGGTTGCTCGGTAACCTCAAACGCTTTAGCGAAAAGTTTTCCGCTCCCATTGAAAACGCCAATGAAGATAAGCTCGCAGCACACCGTGCCCGTAAAGGCCTCAAACACCTGATCCAGCCTTTTATTCTGCGCCGTATGAAGCATCAGGTATTAACTGAATTGCCACCACGCACTGAGATCAATGTACCAATTCAATTGAGCCAAGAAGAACAAACCTTTTACGAAGCGCTGCGCCAAAATGCCATTGACGAAATTTCACAGTCAACACAGCAAGACAGTGCCAATGAACAACGCTTTAAAATGCTGGCAGCGCTAACCCGCTTGCGCCAAGCCTGTTGTCATCCAAAACTGTTAATGGCAGAAAGTCAGATAACCAGCTCGAAATTAGCGGCATTGGATGAGCTTCTGACCGAGCTGCAAGAGAACAATCACAAGGCACTTATATTCAGTCAGTTTGTAGGCCATTTGCAACTTATCAAAGCTCGCTTGGAAAAACGCGGGATCAGGTTTCAATATTTAGATGGCAGCACCCCAAGCAAAGCACGTCAGAAGGCCGTGAATGCCTTTCAAAAAGGTGAAGGCGAGGTATTTTTAATTAGCCTCAAAGCCGGAGGCTCTGGTTTGAACCTTACCGCTGCAGATTATGTTATTCACATGGATCCTTGGTGGAATCCTGCGGTTGAAGAGCAAGCGTCAGACCGCGCACATAGAATGGGACAAACACGCCCCGTTACTATTTATCGCTTAATTGCCAAAGGCACGATTGAAGAGCAAATTGTCGAGCTCCATCACCATAAAAAAGACCTCGCGGATCAATTGCTCGCAAACACCGACAAAGTGATGAAGCTAGACGTAAACGATGTGCTATCCATGCTCAAGGAGACGCTGTAATACAAATCTCTGGCGCGCGATAAGGTAAATCTAATAGCGAAAAGTAGTTTTGACCTAAGGCGATCTGGCGAAAAGCATTGTCATCAAGTTCGGCGAGAATTCGGCTATTGATATCGACTTCTTCTAAATAATCGAAAAAGCGTTTATTTTTACTAGCGACGAAGTCACTGCCTGGCAAAAAACGCTCAGCATGGGCATTAATAAATTCAACATACTGCCCCTGAATTTTCGGGTCACCAAAATAATAGTCGTACAAAATCCGCCATGACAGATCGGCCTTTAGGTTTTTATATTGGGAGAATAACCGCTCCATGGTGTTTATGTGTAGCTCCGGATCAATTTGGCTTAGCTCTTTTGATACTCCCATATGCATCCAAATAATATCGTTTTCTGGGTAGCGCTTTAGCACTTCCTCAAGCAAAGGTAAGTATTTAAGTGGCGTGTTGTTATCGCCTAAGTCAGCGTGCAGAGCAAGCGGAATACGCTTTTCTTTTAGCACAGCCATAAATGGCTGCCACTTGGCGATAGTCTCTTTTTCTACCGCTTGATGCCCATTACCAAAATGCGCTGCTTTAACTAAATTCACTTCTCCCATCCAACGAAATAAGTCACCAAACTCGCCTTCAAGTAGTGCCATTTTTGGCAAAATAGTCTCTGGTTTGTGTAAGTCAGCAAAGGTCATAGACAAGGTTATATGCACGTTATCTGCGCCATATTTAAGATAATTGCTCGCATTTTTAAAGTCATTTTGAATGCTGGGTGAAATCAACTGGCTGTAGCACCCACGCTCACCAAAGCAATCGGACTTTCGCTCGTAGGTTTGACCAATGCCATAAACATTGATAAACACCACCCCCACACGCTCTGCCCAAGTAACGAGCTTATCAAACGGGACCGCATCTCCCCGAAATGGCTGAAAATGGTGATGAGAATCAACGGCAAAATAACTAGATTGCGCCTTGCGGTCGTAGCACTGAGTATTATCTACACTAAAAGTTGCTAGCGTGCGTGTGCCAGTGGCTGACACACTTTGGCAACCAGCCAGTAAAACGGCACAGCTCATAGCAATAACACTTTGTTTTACATTCATTTTTATTATCTACTGAGTCTCCTTTACCAAGGTACTTTACCACGGATAATGTCCTTGTACATGACCCAGTCACCCATCAAGCTATACAGTGGATATTGAAATGTCGCAGGCTTATTTTTTTCAAAAAAGAAATGCCCCACCCAAGCAAAACCATAACCCGCGATTGGCAACAACCATAGTAAAGACCAATATGCAAAAACCAGCGCAAAGAGCAAAACCAAGAGCACTAAGGTTGAGCCAATAAAATGCAAGCGACGACAGGTTTTGTTTTTGTGCTCCGCGAGATAATAAGGGTAAAACGATGCAAAAGAATTGAACTCTTTGTTATTATTTTTGGTCATGAGAGTATGCGATTCGTTATTCGACTGTAATACTCAGCATAGTGCAAAGTATTTACGTTGAAAATAAAAAAGGAATGAGCGTGGCAACAGGCTCAAAAACAGTATGTTGAAACCCCTAATGATGATCACCGCTGCTATGCTGCTCCAAGCTTGCAACGACACCGCCCCAACTACAAAATCAGAGGCAACGATGAATGCACAAAGTAACATTCAATGCAGTGTGAGTAAGGGTTCCGACTCAGGTATGACCTACCCCATTAATTTCACTTTTACCAACGCAGGCCATAATGATGAAAAGTTTCTAATTTGGCATACCCCTTTTGAAGGCTGGTGGAGCCAATTTTTAGAGGTAACACAAAATGGTAAGTCGCTTAATTATCAAGGACCCATGGCGAAACGACTCGCGCCGACAGCCAATGAATTTATGACCCTAAATGCTGGGCAAAGTAAAAGCGTAGAATTAGATTTAGCACTGGCTTATGAGATAAACACCGCACAGCCCATTACCATCACCTATCACAATCAGCTAAGCCATGCCAATGCATTAAAAGCGTCATGTAGTACGGTATTAGAATAAAACCGATATCAGCACCGTGTCTCGGCTTGTAGGTCGGCTTTTAAGCCGACAACCCAACTAACCAACAACCCACTACAAAACCAAAACCCCAACATCAAGGTCTTGAAATTTGGATCACGACTCGACGGTTCTTACCGCGACCAATAGCATTGTCGTTGGTATCAATATGGCGCTTTTCGCCAAAGCCGTCAGTCATAATCTTATTCTCTTCAACCCCTAAGCTCGCCATATATGATTTAATCGCTTCGGCACGTTTCTTTGACAACCTCAAGTTGGTATCACGGCCGCCATAACTATCGCTATAGGCCGAAATATAAATTTGCTCAATTTTCGAGTCATTTTTAAGATATTCGCCGATCATATCCAAGCGTTTGCGTGACGACTTTGTCAGTTCGCTGGAATTTTTCTTGTAATTCATCACCGTAAAAGCGATGTCTTCAAAGCTGTATGGCAACAAGTTATCGCGACATTGTAAGAACGCCCAATATGCCTGTTTAAAGTTCACTGACGACAAAGAAACTGAGATTTTATCTACGTCGTTGTGCCAATCTTTATAATAAAAAGTGGGAAAGTAGCCCTTTTCAAGCTCAGTCAGCAACTGCCACGCGACGTCATTTTCAAGTTCACCGTCAAATTTTTTCAGTAATTTCATTTGCCCGATGCTTCTTGCCGGTTTGCCGGCTCGCCAAAGCGGTGGCACCGATTCAAGTCCTGCAAAATCGTAACTTTCAGGACGTACCATCATATCAAGGTTAAAGGTTAAGTCTTTATTTTTACTGGCATTACTTGAAAATATAGCTTCACCGTAATACGGAACTTCATGATTAAGCGCACAACTCAAGCGATTGTTTTGGTCAACATTCCAATGTGATGAATCAGCTTCGGCAGCGTATTGCCGCATTGCAGCCTCGCTATTAAAGGTAATGGCGCATAACGATATACCAACCCAACCTACTGATTTATATAACTTGATCACCCCACACCTCACAACATCAACCATTAATCTACATGCGCTCAACACGCCAAAAACTAGAGCTTATCTCTACCAATTCGCGCTATTTAGAGTTAAGCAATAAATGTACCATACTAAGCGCTCTCAAGCTGCTCGCTTCTTGTCGAGGTATCAGTATAATAGGCCGCTAAATTTCACAAACCAAGAAGATTATGTCTGATACCGAGCAAACGCTATTTTCAAAACGCTTTCGCGGCTTCTTTCCTGTAGTTATCGACGTGGAAACCGCTGGCTTTAATAAAGATACTGACGCCCTACTAGAAATTGCCGTCAGTATGTTAAAAATGGACGATGACGGGGTATTAAGCTTAGATCAGACAGTACACTTTCATGTTGCACCTTTTGAAGGCGCAAATATTGAGCAAGCTGCGATTGACTTTAATGGCATTGATCCATTTTCACCACTCAGAGGCGCAGTTGCAGAAGATGAAGTGCTGAAAGAAATTTGCAAAGCCGTGCGTAAAGCCCAAAAAGCCGCGGGCTGTCAGCGCTCCGTTGTCGTCGCCCATAATGCCGCTTTTGATCACGGCTTTTTAAATGCAGCGATTGAGCGTAACAAGATAAAGCGTACGCCTTTTCACCCATTTGTCAGCTTTGACACCACTTCACTTGCCGGGCTTGCTCTAGGGCAAACGGTGCTTGCAAAGGCATGTCGTGCAGCAGGTATCGAGTTCGATAACAGTCAAGCACACAGTGCACTTTACGACACAGAGCGCACCGCAGAGCTCTTTTGCTACATAGTCAACAAGTGGCAAGCATTAGGTGGCTGGCCATTACCAGAGCCTGAAGCCGAGTCAGAACCTGAGTCAACAACCGAAACCGACACCGAATAATAAAAATGCCAGCAAATCCAGCTGGCATTTTTATAAGTGCTCGTTTTTAAGCTATTTCTGCGGTTTTGGCAGTCGTAAACTGCTGCATGATCTTACCTTCATGCAATTTAACGAAATTAGGCGGGTAAATTCGTGAAAACAGTTTAGTGTCTTTCGCTATTTTCACTTCAGTTCCGGGGTGCATCAGCTCATTAACAGTGACTCGACTCAAGCGTGCTAATCGATGTATTTTTTGCTGTATTAACCCGATGTTACGCTGATTACGGCCGTAGTGTTTGTTGATTTGCATTTCGCTGTGCTGCAACTTGGCAAGATATGCATCTCGTTTTTGCGATTGCGGCGACGCCTGTGCTTTATTCATGGCTTGTTTAATATCGATGACTTTGGACGCCAGCACCTTTTCCAGCTCCACTAATTCGCGGTGCTTATCGTGCAAACTATCCCAGTCTTGGGCTAGTGAAATACGTGTTCTTGTGCCTGAAGGTGCCCCAAGTTCACCCGTTTCTATACGCATGGCATCCAATACATTTCCGCCAATCAGTTTGCCTCTAGGGGTTTCACCTTTACCTACTTTGATTAAACGCTTGGAAGCCAAATCACAATGCAAAGCTTGACGTTCAATGAGAATATCTTGTTCGCTTTCAATTCGGCAGTACTGCGCATAGCCTAACGAAACACTGCGCTTTGCTTTAATCGAACACGAAAAAGGTTCGCCTTCGGTGCGCTTACGACCAATGGTGCCAAGCATTATCGTGACCGCGCTACCACTTTCAAGAATGGCCGATTCCACAAAGCCAATAACAGTAATATCGCCCGAAGCCTTAACACGCATTCCATCTTTAATATCACCGCTCACAATCACGCTGCCATCAAACTCAACATGCCCAGTCGTCACATCAATGTTTTCATAACACAGCACATCGTCAACACGCATGCCACGAGGAACGGCTACAGGCACGCCTTTTGAATCGGCAATAAGCAGGTTCTTATCGTTGGGATCGAGCTTGGTGCCTTCTGACACCTCAAGTGGCGCGTCTTTTCCTGGTTTAGGGTCAATCACGTCACCAAACACGGTATAGCCCGGCTCGCCTTCAGTTGGCGGGACTTTTTTCATTAATGGGCTGCCCGGCTTTACGGTGATGATAGCACCTAAGTTGCGCATATCGACCTTACCGCCGCTCGATTCTTGCGGGCTGAGCACTCTGTCCTGCGCTGTCATACACAGGCGCACAAACCGTGCGTCATTGCCATCTTTGGCTCGTTGACCATGCGCAACAATACCATTGTAAGTGTGTCCAGGAGGGAGTTCTAACTGCTGACCGAGAAGATTATCGAGGGCTTTGCCACTGACACCTTTTTTAATACCAGCTTGCTTTAATGCTTGTTTGGCTTTGTTCATACAAACCAACTTACCGCCTCGGGCTGTGGTTACTCTCGCTTCGGCAAGCATATTGCCTTCTTCAATACGCACAGAAATAGACGCATCGATAGCGCGAGCCACAATCAGCGAGTCCTGCTCGGGCGTCTCACTAGCAGCAAATAATTGACCTATATTGGCATGAATGATTTCAAAATCCGCATATGGCGACTCCTCAATCATCTCTATCAATTGAGACGAGCTCGCCGGAAATCCGGATTCCACTGGATGAGAGAGCAAGTAGACATAGCCCTCATCCTCATCAAAACGAAATAATGACATTCATCAACCCTGAAAAGTATGCACGATCTTATTGTTATGTTGTTATTTTTAATGCAGCGAACTCATTTGAGCATAACTTCGCCAAATTGTTAAGCTTAACATTACCTGAACTGCTACAAATTATAAATGAATGTAAATCATTCCGTGCATTAAAAGTACAACTTATTATTTTCCTTAGATTTATCGACTTTACAGTGCAGAACTTTAGACACACTTTGGGATTTCACGCCAAATGGCGGCAAATTCATAACTAAGTATTACTCTGTTTTACACTTGCCGTTTTATAGGGTAATTTCATCTTTCATGAAGGACATAACTTTTACGGACAGTCATGACAACGCACGTACACCTTAGTTTTATCGACACTAACTTTATTAACACGCTTACACCTGTACTCGACCACAATATCGACTCGGATGAAATACTCTATTTAATAGAATCTCAACAACAACAAAACCTTGAAGATATTAAAAGAGTGTTGGGGCCAAGAGGGGTAAAAGTACATCACGCCCTTATTCCTACCAGCCGAGATAGTGACACCTTAATCGACAGCTTCCACCAGCTCATTGATACCCTAATTAGTGAACAACCAGATACCCAATTTGTGTTTAATGCCAGTTGCGGCGACCGCCAACACTTACTTGCGATGTATGAGGTGATCCGCGCCTATCCAATAGAATGTTTTATCATTGAACCCGAGCGCGACGAACTTCACTGGCTTGTACCAACAGAGCGAGTCAACACCATCCTTGCCGATAAATTAAAGATACGCGATTTTTTTAACCTCATCGACGGCGATATCACCGAAATTGCAAATGAGGGTATCGTTGATATTCGCTATCGCCAGCTCGGTGCCAAATGGGCAACCAGTCAAACAGATTTTAGTCATGCTCTCGCCCAGCTCAACTACCTCGCTGCCAGCAGCGAAGATAATGCACTTATTAGTGAGCCTTTGAGTCGCAGCCAAATGAATAGCCCAAGTTTGCAAACACTCATTGACGATTTAGAAGATGCTAACGTCGCCACAAGGCAAGACGACAAATTAAAGTTTGCTAATGAAGGCGCTCGTTTTTTTGCCAACGGTGGCTGGCTAGAAGAATATGTTTACGCCACGCTCCTCAGCCTAAAAAAAGAACTCACCATTTTACAAGATGTCGCTCAAGGCGTTGCGATTAAACGTCGCGTGGGGCAAGGCTATGTCAATAACGAGCTAGATATTGTGGCGCTCGCTAACAATAAGCTTCACCTTATTGAATGCAAAACCAAAAAGTTTAGTAAAGGGGAAGGCAACCAAGTGATATACAAACTTGATTCCCTCAGCGAGCTGTTTGGCGGCGTACAAGCAAGAGGCCTACTGGTGAGCTATCAAGGCATTAGAACCTCGGAAAGACTGCGCGCCAAAGCACTAGAAATTGGCCTGTTCTGCGAAGACGACCTTAGCCAACTTAAAGATAGACTACGCAACTGGTTGCGCGGAGCGTAAACACAAAAGGCAACATATCCAGCGTTTGTTGGCGCTGCGTTTATCAACCCTACAAACACACAAAAGCGGTAGCGAGTGCGCCGCTTTCTGTCGCCGTACAATAATCCACTTTCCTTTTAGCACAACCCTATAACATGACTTTAGAGCTGAGTTCTGTCTGGTATCAATGCCTCCAACACCTTAACAGCGAAATTGCGTTTCGACCTTTATGGTTCATATCGGGATAAGTGAAAACGCACTCCTTGGCTAGAAGGTTTAAGCTTATTGAGCCACTTTTGGGCATAAACCTTGCTGAAGTTGTTATACATATTTCAGAAGGATTTGCTAAATGAAAGTTCAACACCAGGCAATGCTATATAATCAGGCTCAGGTGCGACGCGCGCAATCAATCGAAAATGAAGCGAAGGGAAGCGTTTTGCCAGCGTCAGAGGCAACAGATAGCCATACCAAAGAAGCGCAATTCGACTTTACCCACATCACCAAAAAAGAGCTTTCTCAAGCATCCAAAGCGCTGTATGACGAAGGAATATTGGATTTAGGGCAGCATGCTTCGCTTTCTTTACATTATTTTGCTGTTGAGCAAGGTCTAAGTCAGAGGAGTGGACTCCCCTCTCCTGCCGATATTTCACGAGCCGAGAATGAAAAAATCGACGTTATCGCCATGCAAAAAGCCAACTTAAGAGAGGCCCGCCGGAGTGGCCGTTCAGAGACAGAAATTCAATTTTCTGAAAAGCTGCTCAATACTTTAGAGAACTATCAATATGGTGGTAAAGGACGATTCTTTGCAAGTGCCTAGTCGCACAAATCAAAAGCCAACCCGTTATACATATAATCAACGCTTACGGTCTTGTTCAGCAATCGGCGAGTAATTAATCAAACACGCCTCTGCTTCGTTAAATCATCAGCAAATGGCATGATAAGCCATTGTAATGACATTAATCCTATGTATAATGCGAGACATAGTTAGATGTATAGACACTAACAGTACTGAATTTATTCAGGGGCTGATTAGGATTCGACGGGATTCAAGAAGCCTAAGGTGCATGTCGAGGTGCGGCTGGCCTCGTAAAAAAGCCGTATTTAAAGTAATCGCAAACGACGATAACTACGCTCTAGCGGCATAATAGCCCGCTAGCACTCCTCCATGATATTCTTGTGGATCTGGTTCTGGAGTGTCACCCTACACAAGATCGCTACGGAAACCCTGGCCGGGGTTGAAGGGCTAAAACTAAGCGGCCTCGCCTTTACTTATCGTGTTCGTCCGAGATTTAAAGGTTAACCAAAAGACGATACTAAACATGTAGGACCGAAGGTCGACGCTTTCCGGACGGGGGTTCAAATCCCCCCAGCTCCACCAAATTTTAGCGTTTTAAAACAGTCAGTTAGAGCAGCATGCTTTAACTGGCTTTTTTGTTTTCGGGGCAAACATCCACATTTCATCCTAAAAAATGTCCACATCGTGACCACATTTATATAAAGCCCAAAATCCGCATATTTATTTTAGCTTTTATTGCCACATGGCTTAGCCGATTTCAATCTACAATTTATCCAAATAACAATTCATAATGTGTCTTTCATGAGCCAATTTAGGCATAAATTCGGGATTGTCACTTCACCGTAATCACTATCAATTCTATGCTATCTGGACTAACATATTGATTAGATTTAAAGCGTAAGGAATATAGCGTGTCGTTAGCGAATGCTCACACAGTTCGCCAGAGCCGATTTTTGCCACTTGTTGCTGCACTACTCGTGTTAGTTGGCAGTATGCTTTATGGGTTGGTGTTATATGAGCAAGAAAAGGAGCATCATGCTGAAAAGGTAGCGGCGGCACTTGCCTCACGGCTTGACCATGTGACTGAGGGTGTAAACGAGCGCGTTACGCTGTATTGGTACGGTATTTTAGGGCTTCGCACTGCAATTTATGCGAATCAACAACACAGCTTTGACTATCAGGCGATGCAGCGTTATATCAGGTCGTTTGACTTCCAAGCGGAATATTCTGGGGCTCGTGGCGTGGGGATCATCAAATATGTCCCCGTTGATAGCGTAAGCAGCTTTGTGCAACAAGCACAAGCTGAGCGTACAGACAGAACATTCTCCATCAAAACGCTAAACCCACATAGCACCAGCAAATTTGTTATCCAGTACATTGAACCCGAAGTAAACAACGATAAAGCCGTCGGCTTGGATATAGGTTCCGAAGCTAGTCGTAGAACAGCGGCAATAGAAGCTGCAACTGCCAATGAGCCGAGGCTTACCGCCCCAATTACCTTAGTGCAAGCCGACAATAAAATTAAATACGGCTTTTTGATACTCGCGCCAATTTATACCTCTATTGGTATGGCAACAAATGAAGAAAATCGGTTAGACAACTTAGTTGGTTGGACTTATTCCCCGTTACTTATCGATGAGATCCTGTCGACTTTGCTGTCTTTTCGACAAGATGTTTCAATTCAAATTTCCGATGTAACCAATAACGATGAAAACACACCATTTTATCAGGTGCTAAAAGAAGATATTAAAGAGTTGGATAACTCAGTGGCTAAACAGGTCACCTTGTTTGGTCGCTCTTGGGAAGTAAAAATTTGGCCAACTCCGCAATTTATCCGTTCACTCAATCTCGTCTCTCCTAATACCATTTTGCAAGTTGCGCTGTTGGTGTCTGCGCTATTGGCAATCATCACTTATATTCTGCTTTTAAGTTTTACGCGTCAGCGCTTAGCAGAAAAGGAAAAGCTAGCAGCCGAAGAAGAAAAAGCACAGTCCCTTGCTAAACTGAACTCTTCATTAGAACAGGAAGTAAAAGCACGAACTAAAGAAATCGTAAAATACAGCCAACTTCACACCAGCATTGTTGAAGGTTCGGGTTATGCCATTGTCGCCACCGATCCTGACGGTATCATTACCCAGTTTAACCCTGCAGCTGAGCGTTTATTAGGGTACAAAAAAGATGAACTCATTGGTAAATCATCCCCTGCCATTTTCCATCTTGAGGAAGAGGTCATAGCAAGAGCAAAAGCGTTAACGGAAGAGCTTGGCAGAGTCATTGAACCTGGGTTTGAAGTGTTTGTCGCCAAAGCCAAACAAGGTGTGGTAGATACTAGTCGATGGACTTACGTTACTAAGCAGAATCAACACGTTCAAATTAAGTTAAATGTAACAACCTTGACCGACGAACACGGCAATATTGATGGGTTTTTGGGCATCGCATTAGATCTCACTGAGCAGCTCAAACATGAGCGAGAACTCTCGCACGCCAAAGAAGCAGCTGAGCAAGCAGCCAAAGCCAAAGCCGTCTTTTTGGCGAATATGAGTCATGAAATACGAACTCCCATGAATGGCTTATACGGCACATTACAACTATTAAAGTCGGAACCACTTAACAGCACCGCTACCAACCTACTTGAGAAGGCGACTTACTCGGTTAAGGCACTTAATACTATCATCAACGATATTTTGGATTTCTCTAAAATTGAAGCCGGCAGAATTGAGCTTGAAGAACGACCATTTAATATTGAGGTGTTGGTTGAACACCTACGCTCAGATTTCTTAGTGTTGGCAAAAAACAAGGGATTAAAACTTAAGATCTACGTTGAACTTGAGCATAAGTTTTGGCTTGGAGACGAAGTCAGAGTCAGGCAAGTGTTGCTTAACCTCTTGTCAAACTCCATTAAGTTTACTGAAACTGGTAGTATTATTACCCATATAAAACCACTCCAAAATGATTCAGGTATGCTTATCACCGTTGCCGACACCGGCATAGGAATGACAGAAGCCACAATCAAAAAACTCTTTTCACGATTTGAGCAGGCGGATAAGTCCACCACCAGAAAATTTGGTGGTACGGGGCTCGGCCTTTCAATCACCCGCTCCCTAATCGACCTGATGGGCGGCACGATAAAAGTAGAAAGTACTGTCGGAGAAGGCAGTCAATTTAGCATCGAGTTGCCCTTGCAAAAGGCTAAGTGTACATCAGAGCAACCAAAAGGCGATCCGCTAACAGCAGCAGACTTGAGCGGTACGTCCATATTGCTGGCTGAGGATAATCCAGTAAACCAGCTGGTAGTGCGTTCTATGATCAGTAAAGCCAATGGTGATATTACGATTGCGAATAATGGTAAAGAGTCCATTGAACAATTCGAGCTAAACAAACCCGACTTAATACTTATGGATATTCAAATGCCTGAAATGGATGGCGTTGAAGCCTGCAAGCGTCTCAAAAGAAAGGATCCCAATATCCCAATAATCGCATTGACTGCAAATGCCTTTGCGGAAGACAAAGCCTTGTATGAGCGCGTCGGATTTGATGGTTATGTTGCCAAACCCATAGAGCAGCTTGAGCTTATCAATACCATAGCAACCGTACTCGCACAGAGCCGCAATGTACAATAATAAATTAAGAAGCAAAAAACACTTTGCGGATACATTAAACATTCTTAATCGTTTAACAAAACACGTGTACCAGTCTTCCTTTGCTGATAAAATAAGCATGCTTTATAAAACGCTCAGAGATTTACGCCATGAAATGTTCTATATCACTTTTACTTAGTTTACTTATCACATTTTGGGCATTTGAAACTTTAGCGAAATGTAGCAAAACTTTGCGCATAGGAATGAACGAAACACTGTGGCCTCCTTATATTTCCCGTAAAGAAGGTAATGTCTCTGGTTTAGAGATTAATGCGCTAAACACCTTGTTTAACGACTCATCTTATTGCTTGGAATATGTCTTTTATCCCACTTCAGCGAGAATGCTAGCAGAGCTAAAGGTAGGTAAGGTAGATGTACTAATGGCTGCGACCAAAACGGCATCTAGAGCTAAGTTTGCTTACTTCACTACACCTTACCGCCAAGAAGTCATGGCATTATTCCAACATAAAGAAAAACCAAAAATTGGCGGCGAAGTCGAGTCGTTGATCCTTGCAGGAAACACATTTGCTCTGAATGCCGGCAGCTACTATGGAATTGCCTTTGAAAAACTGATCCAAGACTTTTATAACGATCAGCTGGTACACCTGCCCAATGCCGCTCGCCGCTTTAAAATGTTGGGTAAACAGCGAGTTGATTATGTTGTTGAAGATAAGCTCGCGGGCGAGCACTTTATTCAAGCCAAAGAGTATACCGATGTTATCTATTCTGGTATCGACGCGAATAGAACTCCGGTTAGCTATATGCTTAGCAAAGTCAGTTTAACCACTGTAGACCTTGAAAATATTAATCGGCTAATTGAATTGCACCAGAGTGAACTCAACAATTTGTTTTCTTTTCATCACGTTTCCGATCCCCATTTATAATTGAAGAGGTAACCTCTACATTGTTGCTTATCTTTGTATAATGCTGTTTGTCGTAATTGATTTGGAACTATTTGTTACTGCCGACTACAGTTAATAGATGCGCAAAAATGTGGTTGGGATTTGCTTGGTTCGGTTTTTACTCTTTGTAACTTGTACATTTTATTTTTGCCAACATGCGTTGGCGAAAGACTTCTCATATTTTGAAAGTAAGCTAGACGAGGCCAGCGACTATTTAACGGTTAACCCTGCACAATCCTTGATTATTCTCGACAGTTTAGAGCAACTGCCAGATGTACCTGTACCGTTATTTATTCAGTGGCATTTGCTGAGCGCTCGTGCATCTGTACCAACAAACAAAGTTGATAGGCTCTATACCTCAATAAACGCGACCTTTCTGTATCCAGATGACATGTTTTTTAAAGCCAACCTCCCTACCATTTTGAGTGCGCTAGGGATTTGGTTACGCCGACAAGAATACCTTGATGATGCTGATACTAGTCTTAAGTGTGCCTACAAATATGCAGAAAATGACCGCCAACGACTTACGCTGACTAACAGTATGGCGCTAGTTGCCCGCAACCAAGATGACTACCAAAAAGCGAGAACATTGTATGCCAAAGCACGCAAATTGGCTGAGGAGTTAAAGCAAACCCCGGTACTTGCAATGATCGAAAGCAATTTGGGTAGCCTCGCGCTTGATCAAGGTCGAGTATTTGAAGCCGAGCAGTATTTTCGCCATGCTCTGTTGGGCTATCAAGCCGTTGATAAACGCTCGGGTCAAATCTCAGCGGGGATTAACTTGATGTTTGTCTTTCTTATTCAAAAACAAATCGTGAACTACGAACGTTTACAAGGGCCCACGTCTACCCTAACCACAGCCTTTCCAAACGAATCAAAACAAGCTTGGCTACAATGGCTTGAGGCGCGCTATAAACAACTCGAGGGGGAGATGCCCAACCAAAGCACTAAGCAAGCGTTACAACTGGCATATACCCAGTTAGAAAGCGATAAAGTAAAGCTACTAGTACATAGATATTTAGCAAAAGAGTTAGGCGTCGAAGTAACGGCTCCCCTCCCCATCACAGCCAAGTCTTTTTCAAGCTCTTGGTTTGATAGAGTGAAGCAGTGTAGCTGGTAAGCGAATACATTCGTTCCTAAACGCAAAAAAGCCGCTCAATGAGCGGCTTGCTGCTTTTTTAAATTGAATTTGCTTATTCAGCAGCCTTAGAGACCATCACCATAGCAGGGCGCAATAGACGACCGTTTAAGGTATACCCTTTTTGCATCACAGCAAGCACAGTATTTGGTGATACATCATTGCTCGGCTGAATTGACATTGCTTGGTGTAGCTCTGGGTTAAATGCTTCACCCTGTGGGTTTACCGCTTCAACACCAAATTTAGCAAGGGCATCAGCAAATGTCTTGATAGTCATATCAATACCTTCAAGCACTGGCTTTAACGTTTCGTTTTCTTTGTCAGAAAACTCAATCGCACGCTCTAGGTTATCGATTACAGGTAGTAATTCGTTTGAGAACTTTTCTAGCGCAAATTTATGCGCTTTTTCAACATCCTGCGCTGCACGGCGACGAACATTTTCAAGCTCAGCAGCGGCGCGAACAACGCTATCTTTTTGTGAGTCGATAGTTTGCTTAGCGGTTTCAAGCTCAGCATACAGACCAGCGATTTCTTCTTCTGGGCTCAACTCACCCGCATTTTCTGCCTGCTCTTCCTGAGTTTGTTGTTCTGCTTGTGCTTCTACAACTTCCGCTTCCGCTTGTGTTTGTTCTTGTTCAAGCTCTTGCTCTGGGGCTTTTGTCTGCTCAGACATGTGGTGATTCTCCGATTCTTTACAACTGCGGTAATTATGGGGATTGAAATGAGAGTTTCAACCCTTTATTGCGGCAATTTTTTGAATTCCGACAAGATAGCTTCGATCTTTGAATCCGCAGGGCAAATGACGCAAAAGCGACTTTGATATTCTCCTTTGGAGAAATACGGCACACTAAGCACCACTACGCGATGTAAACCGAGCATGCTTAGCTCTTCGCCAAGTAACACGGATACACCGTCTTTAAACGCCAAGCGGTCTTCAACTTGGTCTAAAAATCCGACGCCAAGATTAATCTCTCTATCCAACTCTAGGCGGTTATATAAGTAGCGCTCGCCCACAACAATCGCATTATCTGAGCCTAATTGCTGGCTTAACTGCTTAGTCCACTGGGCCAAAATATGATGACAACTCGGCGGTGCGCTGTGTGCCATGGCGCGCATTCGGTGCAACCCTTCAACTAAAGTTTGTTGACTGAATACAGTATTCATCCAAGCCGCGAACTGGTAACGCAACGCGTCGGAGTCATCAACGGGTTTATCTATACAAATATTGTGTGATTGCCCCGCTCTGTCTAACAGCAGGACCAGCCAATTTTTACGATCAAAATCGAGCACTTCGACACGGAACATTTGTTTGCTGCTAACTTGTGGTAATCCAACGCAGCAACAGACCTGGAAGTTTTGGCTCAATAAGTGGGCAAAAGAGACTATTGCGGATTGATCTGGTTGCCAATGAACGGCAACATCAGCCAGAGGAAAAAACTCCTGTAGCCAGAATTTTACACCTTGATCGGTGGGCACGCGGCCAGCTGACGTGTGCGGCGAATACAATAAGCCTTGATTTTCAAGTCTTGCCATTGCATTACGTACGGTTGCAGAACAAATAGCAAGGCCGTCCTGCTTTGCTATTTTGCTGGATGCAACAGGCTGCCCTTCACCATTACAATAATGGCGCATGACCGCACACAGAATTTGTTCATCTCTGGGATTTAGTTTCATAATTATTTTAATATGGGTGTCAATTGCCAGTTTCAAGCACTACGCTTTTAATATAATCTTGCAACAAAGATACCAAGGACAAATGACTGAATGACGACCACGTTTAACACCATCGGCTTAATTGGCAAACCCAACCACGAAGGCGCGGGGACGACCTTACAACGACTCTACACATTTTTGCAAGCATTAGGATATGAAGTACTCGTAGAAGATCGCGTTGCGGAGCAAATAAAGTCGTTAGACGAAGACGCTGTTGTCGAGTTAGTTGAACTAGGTAAACGCTGCGATCTTGCTATTGTTGTTGGTGGTGACGGTAACATGCTTGGTGCGGCGAGAGTACTAGCTCGTTTTGATGTCGCCGTGATTGGGGTTAACCGCGGTAACTTAGGCTTTTTGACAGATTTGAACCCCGAAGGCTTTGAAGCGCAGCTAGAAGCGGTGTTAAGCGGCCAATTTATTGAAGAATCGAGATTTCTGTTAGAGGTGGCAGTATATCGACATCACCAACTTAAAAGCGCAAATTTAGCAATGAACGAAGCCGTATTACACGCTGATAAGGTTGCTCATATGATTGAATTTGAGGCCTTTATCAACGACGACTTTGTATTTTCCCAGCGCTCAGACGGTTTAATTGTCTCGACACCGACGGGGTCAACCGCTTACTCGCTTTCTGGTGGCGGGCCTATTTTAACCCCAGAACTCGACGCTATTTCTTTGGTGCCTATGTTTCCGCATACCTTATCCAGCCGGCCTTTAGTGGTGGATGCAGAAAAAGAAGTCAAACTTAAGTTAAGTCTAGAAAATACCGACAGCTTACAAGTAAGTTGTGACAGCCATGTTGTACTGGCTGTGCTACCTGGCGACGAGGTTATCATCAAAAAAGCGGAGAAAAGACTAAGATTGATCCACCCTAAATGCTACTCCTACTACAATGTTCTTAGACAGAAATTAAATTGGGGCAGTAGGCTTTACTAAGCACGCAAAGTTACGCAAAATAACCTTGGTTAATTTTTCTAATTTAGGTAAATAACAATAAAATGGCTTACGTTGTATTTTTCACATTGGCGCTGCTTATCACTATACTTTCAGTGTATTTAGTGATTGAAAATAACAGAAGAAAAGCCCGTGAAGCGGAAAAAAAAGCCTTTAACGATCGTTTAAAAGTGATTAGTAGCAACTTTAAACTTAAAGTTGCTGAATTCGTCGAAGCGAAGATTTTAAGGCCAAAATACGCACCGCAGATCAATGCAATTGTTGGCAACTTTTTTGTCGTTCAAGTCCACTCGGAAGAAAACTTAGCGCAACTGGAAAAAGTGTCTGAGTTATTTATCTATTCAGTGACAAACGAGCTTAACAAGTGTCGCTCAAATGGCAATATGGATTTGCTTGCTGAGCAATTACAATATTTTGTTGCCGAATTACCCACGGCAGGCATTGCCTATAATCGCGATTTCTATCGCGAGATGCTCCCGGCCCTCATTGCTCGCATTCAAACACCTGAAACACCAGCACAACAGCAAGATGAAGATGTATTAGACTCACCAGAACTAACTAGCTCAGAGCCATCCAACCAACAAAAGCAAGCAGCAGCCTTAGTAAAAGAGCATGCCGTCGGTTAATCTTGCTATTATTTTTAGCAGAATTTTTTAATTTGAGTTGCTAAACAACAAAATACTGTATAAATTAACAGTAATTCTCTGTTAGGGTGTACAGTATGCTTTTAGCTTTAAATATTCAAAATTTTGCTATTGTTAGTGCGCTAAATACTGACTGGCATTGTGGCATGACCGCAATTACAGGTGAAACAGGCGCAGGTAAGTCCATTGCAATTGATGCGCTTTCTTTATGTCTCGGTGAGCGCGCTGATCCTTCTGCTATTCGTCCAGGTACCGACAAAGCGGATATCTCTGCTCAGTTTGATGTTTCAAATCTCCCAGCTGCCAAACGCTTTCTAACGGAGCATATGCTAGATAACGAAGAGAATGAATGTATTCTTCGTCGTGTTATTAGTAAAAGTGGGCGTAGTAAAAGCTACATCAATGGCTCCCCTGTTACTGCTGGCCAGCAAAAAGAGCTTGGGCAACATCTTATTGCAATCTATGGACAACACGCCCATCAGCTACTGCTAAAGCCAGAATATCAACTGCACTTGCTAGATGCCTATGCTAACCACACGACTTTGTTACAAGCAGTTAAGGGGCAATATAATCACTACCATAAACTGCAAAAAGAATATGCCGAACTACAAAAGTCACAGCAGGCACAAGCCGCAAAAAAACAACTTCTTGAGTACCAAGTAGCGGAGCTTGACGAGTTTGCCCTACAAGAAGGCGAATATGAAGATATTGAGACCGAACATTCACGCCTAAGCCATAGCCAAACCATTTTAGAACAATGCCACCGTGAGCTCTCTCGCCTTTATGAAAATGACGAGCAGACTGTGCTATCGCAGCTACAACAAAGTGCACAAGTGTTCTCTGAACTCACCAGTTTTGACAAAACCCTTGAGAATATTGCGCAAGTGCTTGAAGAGGCAGCAGTACAAGTGGAAGAAGCCAGTAGAGAGATCCGCAGTTATTCTGATTCAGTCGAACAAGATCCGATGCGACTACAAGAGCTAGAAGATAGACTCTCTCAAGCTCTAGATTTAGCTAGAAAGCATCAAGTTCAGCCAGAATTGCTATATCAGCACCATCAAGCACTACAACACGAGCTTGAGTCTATTAGCTCTGATTCTGCACGACTGGATGCATTAGAGGAGGAAATTGCTGAAGCCATCAACGCTTATAACCAAGCTGCACAAGGATTAAGTCAAAGCCGCCAGCAAGCCAGTGCATCTCTTAACGAACGTATTTCTGCAAGTATGAAAGAGCTTGCGATGGGTGATGGTCAATTTGAGATCCAGTTAACGCCTAATCTTGGCGCTAAACCGAGCCCTCTTGGGTATGACCACATTGAATTTTACGTCTCTACTAACCCAGGCCAACCTTTACAGCCTATGGGCAAAGTTGCCTCGGGTGGTGAACTATCTCGGATAAGCTTAGCCATTCAAGTGATTATCGCAACACGCGTTACGACACCCACTTTGATTTTCGATGAAGTTGATGTAGGGATATCAGGTCCAACGGCTGCAACCGTAGGTAAATTGCTACGTCAGCTTGGCCAGTCCACGCAAGTTATTTGTGTTACCCATTTACCGCAAGTGGCATGCAGTGGTCACAACCAGTTCTTTGTCGCAAAACGGGTAGAACATGGCGAAACCTTTACCAAAATGACCCCAATGGCAGAAAGCCAACGCATTGATGAAATAGCAAGGTTAATTGGTGGAGATAAAATAAGTGACACGACAAGAGCGAGTGCAAAAGAATTATTACAAGTACAAAGTGCTTAGCCGTTATCAGGCTGATTGCTCCTGTTGATTAACGCGCAGCGTTATACCGAATTGCTGCGCGGATCAATGTACAGAAATGGGCTTCATTGATGGTGTCCTGCTGTTTTATATCAATCGCCCGTCGAGTGTTACCTGCAAACCCTGTATTGAATAACTGGTGCTCATCTTCAAACTTTGCACCGTATGCAAAGGTAAGTTTGACCTTATCTTTGTATACTTCGCCCGTGCAGATCATGCCAGCTTTTGACCAGACAGGCACTCCTGTTGGGTTGCTTGGCTTACGCCACTTGATATCTTCTTCTACCTCTTTATCAACACTTAGGATCAGACTTCTGACCTGCTGCAATACCACTGCACGCCAATCGTTTACACTCGCTATCTTTGCAGTGACCGCATCAGCGCCTGAGTTTATTGTTTCATTCATGATCTTTCCTTAACACTATTGATAAATACATGTTGAGTAAAATTAAGTTAGTGGCTAACAAGGGCCTGTTGACCTTTGCTGTTTGATTTTTGTTCTTCTGAGTGCGTTTTGGTCGCGACGCTCAACTTG
Source organism: Pseudoalteromonas sp. NC201 (assembly GCF_002850255.1). NCBI lineage: Bacteria > Pseudomonadati > Pseudomonadota > Gammaproteobacteria > Alteromonadales > Pseudoalteromonadaceae > Pseudoalteromonas > Pseudoalteromonas sp. NC201. The sequence goes on along the minus strand of NZ_CP022522.1, from coordinate 1,557,973 downwards.
CCGCCTAGTAATCTAGGTAAAAGTTGAGCAACAATGAACAAAGCACACTCAGGTGAACCCAAAGGGCAGCGCTTGATTGGCATTTCTACTGTGTTATCGCCTGACTCACATAGAACAACTATGCTACGCAGACTCTGCCTTGTATAAACACCAATCAAACTGCTGCAAAAACAAACTTAAAAGATAAACAGTCCCTACGCAAAATTCAAATAAAAAACCCCAGCTACAATGAATGTAGTTGGGGTTTGTGAACGACAAAAGCGTTAAACTTCTAAATAGTCCAAAATGCCTTCAGCGGCGTTGCGGCCTTCAAAAATCGCCGTCACCACTAAATCAGAACCTCGTACGGCGTCACCACCAGCAAAGATTTTCGGATTACTTGTTTGATGTGTAAATGCGCCTTTTTCTGGCGCAACAATGCCGCCCCAGTGATTTATTGCGACATCGTATTGTGCTAACCAGTCAAGGTTGTGAGGCTTAAAACCAAATGCCATGATCACCGCGTCAGCTTCTAGTGTATGCTCAGAGCCTTCCACGGTTTCAGCACTACGGCGACCATTTTTGTCAGGTTCACCTAATTGTGTTTTCACCATTTTAACGCCCGTGACTTTACCTGAGCTGTCGACCTCAATACCAACTGGCTGTAAATTGAATCTAAATTCAACCCCTTCTTCTTTGGCATTTTTAACTTCTCGAACGGAGCCTGGCATGTTTTCTTCATCACGACGATAAGCACAGATCACGGATTGCGCATGTTGTCTGACTGACGTTCTAACACAGTCCATCGCTGTGTCCCCACCACCTAGTACCACCACGCGCTTACCAGCCATGTTCACATAGTTATGCTGACTTTCGTCATAGCCCATAACTCGGTTGGTGTTACCAATCAAAAATGGTAGCGCATCATAAACACCATCGGCATCTTCATTTTCAAGATTGCCTTTCATGCTTTGGTACGTCCCCACACCTAAGAATACCGCGTCGTATTGCGACAATAACTCGTCCATTGAAATATCACGACCAACCTCGGTATTGAGTTTAAACTCAACGCCCATTTCGGTGAAAATCTCGCGACGGTTTTCCATTACCGATTTTTCTAATTTGAATGACGGGATCCCAAAGGTCAGCAAACCGCCAATTTCAGGGTTGCGGTCATACACCACTGGGCGCACGCCGTTTCGCACTAGAATATCCGCACAACCAAGTCCCGCCGGGCCCGCACCTATGATTGCGACTTTCTTATCGGTCCAAGTAACGTAAGAAAGATCAGGCTTCCAGCCCTGTGCAAACGCCGTATCGGTAATATATTTTTCAATATTTCCTATGGTCACTGCACCAAACTCTTCGTTCAGCGTACACGATCCCTCACAAAGCCTATCTTGCGGACATACTCGCCCACACACTTCAGGCAAACTATTGGTACGGTGAGATAGCTCCGCTGCCTCAATGATTCTGCCCGTACGAATAAGTTTGAGCCATTGCGGAATATAGTTGTGAACTGGACACTTCCATTCACAATACGGGTTACCACAATCTAAACAACGGTCGGACTGTGAATGAACTTGCTGCTCAGAAAATGGCTCATAAATTTCAACAAAAGATTGCTTACGCGTAGAAATAGGCTTTTTGCGCGGATCTACACGTTGTACATCGATAAATTGGTAAACGTTCTCGCTCATTGCTCTCTCCTACTGCGCCTGAATTCTTAGCTCAGCGCTACTACGCGCTCGGTGGCCAAGTAAACTGTTTAAATCGCTCGACTTTGGCTTTACCAATTTAAACATTGGCAAATACAACTCAAAGTTAGCTAAGATCTGCTCAGCTCGAGTTGAGCTCGTTAAATCTAGATGCTCTGCAATCAAACCGCGTAGATGCTCTTGGTGCGATGCCAGCGCTTTGAGGTCTACCAGCTCGACCAACTCAGGGTTGATCCGCTTATCAAAATCACTTTCTTCATCAAGTACATAGGCAAAACCACCGGTCATGCCTGCGCCAAAGTTAACGCCAACTTGACCAAGCACACACACCACGCCTCCCGTCATGTATTCGCAACCATTATCACCAAGCCCTTCAACAACCGCTTGTACACCCGAGTTACGTACGGCAAAACGCTCGCCTGCTCGGCCTGCAGCAAACAATTTGCCGCCAGTCGCGCCATATAAACAGGTGTTACCAATGATAGCCGCCTGATGAGAGGCAAAGCTTGAGCCGACAGGAGGACGCACGACTAGCTTTCCACCAGCCATCCCTTTACCAACGTAATCGTTAGCATCACCGACTAATGTCATTTCAAGGCCACCGGCGTTCCAAACCCCAAACGATTGCCCTGCTGTACCATGTAACTCAAGTGCGATTGGATCCGCTGCCATACCTTGGTTACCATGCTTGCTGGCGATATAACCAGACAACATTGCACCGATAGAGCGATCCGTATTGGATATACGGCTCACCAGCGAGATACCTGTCATTTCGTCGATTGCCGTCTTCGCTTTCGCAAGTAAGCTTTCGTTCAACGCACCACTGTAATGTGACGGATTAGTATGCGTGCAGTACAGCGCTTCATTTGACGGATTGTTCGGCTTCGCTAGAAGCGGACTCAAGTCGAGCTTTTTCTGCTTCGCAGTATTACCTTCAATGGCTTCAAGTAAATCCGTTCTCCCAATCAAATCGGTGAGTTTTGTGACTCCCAAAGCCGCCATCAGTTCACGAGCCTCTTGTGCAATAAACTTAAAGTAGTTCATCGCCATTTCTGGCAATCCGTGATAATGCTTTTGACGCAGCGTATCATCTTGCGTAGCAACACCGGTTGCACAGTTATTAAGGTGACAGATCCGCAGGTATTTACAGCCAAGCGCAACCATAGGGCCGGTACCAAAACCAAAGCTCTCAGCACCCAAAATTGCCGCTTTAATAATATCTAATCCGGTCTTTAAGCCGCCATCTGTTTGCAACCTAATGCGGTGGCGTAGACCATTTTCAACCAACGCCTGTTGCGTTTCAGCAAGGCCAAGCTCCCATGGGCTACCTGCATACTTTACCGATGTCAGCGGACTCGCCCCAGTACCACCGTCATAACCGGCAATGGTAATGAGATCGGCATACGCTTTAGCAACACCAGTCGCAATCGTGCCGACACCGGGTTCTGAAACCAGTTTGACCGAGATCATCGCTTCAGGGTTGACCTGTTTGAGGTCAAAAATAAGCTGAGCTAAGTCTTCAATCGAATAAATATCGTGATGCGGCGGCGGCGAAATCAAAGTAACACCAGGAACCGAATAGCGTAACTTCGCGATATAAGGGGTGACTTTTTCACCCGGCAGCTGACCCCCCTCGCCCGGCTTTGCCCCTTGCGCAACTTTGATTTGAATAACGTCAGCTGAACGCAAATAATGTGGTGTCACACCGAATCGGCCAGAAGCAACTTGCTTAATACGCGAATTCTTTTCTGTACCAAAACGTAGCTTATCCTCACCACCCTCACCAGAGTTAGAGCAACCGCCGAGGCGATTCATCGCAATCGCTAACGCCTCATGTGCCTCCGGAGATAAAGCCCCGATACTCATTGCGGCCGAGTCAAAACGTTTGTATAGCTCGGTCGCAGGCTCAACATCGTTGATGTCGATTGCTTGTTGCGCCGTATTAAGCTTAAGCATATCTCGCAAATTCGTAATTGGACGGTTATTTACCAGCTCCGAATATTTAACGTAGTCTTGATAGTTACCCGAACGAACTGCGGTCTGCAAAGTTTGCACGACATCAGGGTTATAAGCATGGTATTCACCACCATGCACATACTTTAATAATCCACCGTGTGATAGTAGTTTACGCTTGCTAAATGCCAATTTATTGAGTTGTTGTTGCTCCAAGGCAAAGTCGTCAAAACACGCACCTTTAATACGGTTTGCAACTCCTTTGAAGCACAATTCAACCACCTCATCGGATAAACCGACGGCTTCAAACAACATCGAACAACGATAGGAAGCAATGGTGCTGATCCCCATCTTCGACATGATCTTGTATAAACCTTTGTTAATCGCGCCGCGATAAGACAGAGTCACCTCGCGGTAAGACTTTTTAATGATCTTCTTATCACACATTGCCACAAGGGTTTCGTAGGCCAGATAAGGATAAATCGCTGTTGCGCCAAAACCTAACAGAACAGCAAACTGGTGCGGATCTCTCACGCTACCTGTTTCAACCAAAATATTGGTATCGCAGCGCAGGTTGCCATCCACTAGTCGCCTTTGTACTGCCCCCACGGCCATCGCCGCTGGGATAACTTGTTTACCTGCAGCAATTTCTCGGTCACTGAGCACTAACATCACGCACCCGGAGCCTGCTTTTGCAACAGCCTCATCACAAATACGCTTGATTGCATCTTGCAAAGACTCTTCAATCTCGTAAATCAATGAAATTTTACACGCACAGTAATGGTCATCATCGGCGGTTAATAGCTGCTGCATATCAGAATAAGTCAGTACCGGCGAGGCAAACTGCAACCGTTTAGCATGACCTGTGGTTTCGTTGAAAACGTTTTGCTCGCGACCAATACAAGTCGCCAGTGACATTACATGATTTTCTCGTAACGGATCGATTGGCGGGTTCGTGACCTGAGCAAACTTCTGGCGGAAATAGTCAAATATCGAACGGTGTCCTTCAGATAGCACTGCAAATGGCGTATCGTCACCCATTGAACCAGTTGCTTCTTGGCCATTTTCACCCATCACGCGAATAACTTGGTCGAGCTCTTCGTTGGTATAACCAAACTGCTTCTGATAGGTCAACAAGGTTTCATCGTCAAGATCGCGCTTGCCAGCCGCTTTTTCATCTAGTGCTTCAAATGGCGTTAAACGCTTAACGTTTTGCTCAAGCCAAGTTTTGTATGGATGCCTGGATTTCAAATCTTGATCGATTTCATCGGACTGCCAAATCTTGCCATGTAAGGTATCAACCACCAGTAATTCACCGGGACCCACGCGACCTTTTTCGATAACTTCATCTGGCGCGTAATCCCAAATGCCCACCTCTGAGGCAAGCGTAATAAAGCCGTCTTGTGTGATCACATAACGGGCAGGACGAAGACCGTTGCGGTCCAAATTACAGGCAGCAAAGCGCCCATCAGACATCACGATGCCAGCTGGTCCATCCCACGGTTCCATATGCATGGAGTTAAAGTCATAGAATGCGCGTAAGTCTTCATCCATGGCGCGATTTTTCTGCCATGCAGGTGGCACTAACATACGCATAGCGCGGAATAAGTCCATGCCACCAGCTAAAAATAGCTCTAGCATGTTATCTAAACTAGACGAGTCAGAACCCGTTTCATTGACAAACGGTGCCGCATTTTGCAAGTCTGGTAACAACGGTGACGCGAACTTGTAAGCTCGTGCTCTCGCCCACTGACGGTTACCTTCAATAGTATTGATCTCACCATTGTGAGCTAAATAGCGGAACGGTTGCGCCAACGGCCATCGAGGCTGTGTATTGGTTGAAAAGCGCTGATGGAATACACAAATCGCACTGGTCATCCGCATATCAGCCAGATCCGTATAAAAATTCGGTAAATCCGCTGGCATCATTAAGCCTTTGTAGATAGTCACTAAACCAGACAAACTACAAATATAAAACTGCTCATCTTGTTCTAAACGCTTTTCGATGCGTCGTCTTGCTATATATAGACGACGCTCTAAATCTTTAGGACGCCACCCTTCAGGCGCACCGACAAAAACCTGTTTAAACTGCGGTAATTGTGCTTTAGCAATAGGTCCTAACATAGATGGATCGGTGGGTACTTCACGCCAACCTATGAGCGTCAATGTTTCTTTTTCTAATTCTTCACTGATCACTTTCTCAGCCGCAGCTGCAAGCTCATGGTCCTGATTTAAAAATAGCATACCTACCGCATAGTTTTTGCCCACATGCCAATCGTTTTCAGCTGCGACGGCACGGAAAAAACTATCCGGTTTTTGTAATAACAGTCCACAACCATCACCGGTTTTGCCATCTGCAGAAATACCACCTCGGTGCTGCATGCGGTCCAAACCTGTGATTGCTGTACGGATCAATTTGTGACTTGGCTGACCGCTTACATGCGCAATCAAGCCAAATCCACAGTTATCTTTTTCTAATTTTGAGTCGTATAACATAGACTCCTCCCCTTGCTACAACGGCCAGCCCATGACGGTACGACGAAATGCTGGCAGATATTCAAAATTAGCCTTGATTGAAAGTAGAGTCAACACAAATATGAATACATATTCATAAACTTGAATATTTCTCATTGGTAAGACAAGTTAGCCAAAATCGTAATAAATTTGCCACTTTGAAAATAGTGAATATAAATTTGTAAAATGACACCGGTATCACGCCAATAAGAATGCAATAAAACATAATCAGCAATAAACGTTTACGTAAACGTAAACCACACAAAAAATGAATAATTATTCACTTTTTGAATTTTATAAAACTCAATATCGGAGCGCGTTCGATTACACTGTTTATATAGGTATGCAAAACAGAGCGCGTTTTTAGCTTGACGCTAACGTCAACTTAAGTTGATAAAAATAAGCGAGTAGCTCTGAGTTAGATAAGCGCGGATAGCGTTAATGAAAGTGTCGATATCATTAAATTCAATGAACTGCCGGTTTTCAACCAAACAGCAGACAAAAAGACTTGCTAAGAAAAGTAGGTAGGAAGATATTAGAATATTTTAGAAAATAAAGCATGGCAGAGTATCTACTCTGCCATTAGCGGTTAGCTTATTCCGCTGCTGCTTCGTCTTTCTTATATTTAGCTGCTGTTTCAGCAATAAGAGGTTGAAGCTCACCCTTTTGGAACATCTCAATGATGATGTCACAACCACCGATTAACTCACCTTCTACCCAAAGCTGAGGGAAAGTTGGCCAGTTCGCATAATGCGGTAGTTCAGCACGAATGTCTGGATTTAATAAAATGTCAACATAAGCAAACTGCTCACCACACGCCATCAAAGCCTGAGATGCCTGCGAAGAGAAACCACAGTTAGGGAGTTTTGGCGACCCTTTCATATATAGAATAATTGGATTTTCTTCGATCTGCTGTTTAATCTTGTCAATAGTTTCCATTAGTTACCTCAAAATGACGTTTCATCCAATGCTTATCAATATTTAGTTTAGCATCGGCGTTTTAGCTTGCTACTCACCTTAACAACACCTGTTGCATTCATAATGCCAAACTTTAAGCAGCGATAGAACCTTAGCTGCCATGGCTAAAATAAGCATAACCGCCTGTCACGATGTTCTACGCTTTGACTTCTATTCGGCATATGTTCACAAAGAATGTGTATTATAAGTCATTAAGTCACTGGCACGCATTGCTGTTTGCCAAAACTTGAGTAAAATAGTCAGGAATTATAGTATCACTATATAGGCCAATGGTATAGAAAAGTGGGCTGATGTTAGCTACCTTTCGTATGCGTTATTGGCAAATCAACCAAAAAATGGAGATTAATATGGCATTTGAACTACCGTCACTACCTTATGCACTAAATGCTCTTGAGCCGCACGTTTCTCAAGAGACGCTAGAATTCCACCACGGTAAGCACCACAACACATACGTTGTAAAGCTTAACGGTCTTATCGAAGGTACTGACTTTGAAGGTAAATCACTAGAAGAGATCGTATGTAGCTCTGAAGGTGGTGTTTTCAACAATGCTGCTCAAATCTGGAACCACACTTTCTACTGGCACAGCCTTGCGCCAAATGCAGGTGGCGAACCAACAGGTAAAGTTGCTGAACTAATTAATGCAAAATGGGGCTCATTCGCAGCATTCCAAGAAGCTTTCAACGACAAAGCAGTTAACAACTTTGGTTCAAGCTGGACTTGGTTAGTACAACTAGCTGACGGTTCTCTAGATATCGTTAACACTTCAAATGCAGCAACGCCGCTGACTGAAGAAGGTGTTACACCTATCATCACAGTTGACCTGTGGGAACACGCTTACTACATCGATTACCGTAATGTTCGTCCTGATTACCTTAAAGGTTTCTGGGCACTTGTTAACTGGGATTTCGCAAACAGCAACCTAGCTTAACATCAACTATCAGTATTGATGCAACAATGGGGCGCAACAGCGCCCTTTTTTATGTCTGTAACTCAACATTAATACATAAAAAATCTAGTTTTTTTTGGGTATTCTTCATATCGCGACTAAGCTTTAAGTAACCTTTCCAAATCTGTGATCCGCAAACCACACCAAGTAGCTTATTGGAGGTCGTTATGACAATATTTGAACATTATCAGGCCAGATATGAAGCCGCGCAAGAAGAAGAGTACACCATCGCGGAATTTCTTGAAATTTGTAAAAATGACAAATCAGCCTATGCCAGCGCACCTGAGCGACTTCTGATGGCAATAGGCGAACCAGAAATGATCGATACGTCGAAAGATGCCAGACTTAGCAGGCTGTTTTCGAATAGAGTAATAGCTCGATACCCTGCCTTCAATGAGTTTTACGGTATGGAGGATGCCATCGAACAAATCGTATCGTATCTCAAACATGCCGCACAGGGGCTTGAAGAGTGCAAACAAGTACTCTATTTACTCGGCCCGGTAGGTGGTGGTAAATCGTCTATCGCAGAAAAGCTCAAGTATTTGATGCAAAAGGTGCCGGTTTATTCTTTAAAAGGCTCACCCGTTAATGACCACCCGCTTTGCTTGTTTAGCCCACAAGAAGATGCTGACCTACTTGAAAAAGAGTACGGCATTCCTGGGCGCTATATTAAAACGATCATGTCTCCATGGGCGACCAAACGCTTACATGAGTACAATGGCGATATTACGCAATTTAAGGTCGTAAAACGTTACCCTTCCATTCTTGATCAAATTGCTATCGCGAAAACGGAGCCTGGGGATGAGAACAACCAAGATATCTCAGCACTGGTGGGCAAAGTAGATATCCGTAAACTGGAGCATTTCGCTCAAAATGACCCCGATGCCTATGCGTATTCTGGCGCGCTATGCCTTGCGAACCAAGGTTTGATGGAGTTTGTCGAGATGTTTAAAGCACCCATTAAGGTGCTACACCCGCTACTAACTGCAACCCAAGAAGGCAACTACAATGGTACGGAGGGTATTTCCGCCCTACCATTTAGCGGCCTAATACTTGCTCACTCTAACGAATCTGAATGGCAAACCTTTAAGAACAATAAAAACAACGAGGCATTTTTAGACCGTGTTTACATCGTTAAAGTGCCTTATTGTTTACGCGTGTCCGAAGAGGTCAAAATTTACGAGAAACTTATTGAAAATAGTGAGCTCAGGGAAGCCCCCTGTGCGCCTGGCACTTTAGAAACTTTAGCGAAGTTTTCAGCACTGTCTCGGATTAAAGAGCCAGAGAACTCCAGTATCTATTCAAAAATGCGGGTGTACGATGGTGAAAGCTTAAAAGACACAGATCCAAAAGCTAAGTCCTATCAAGAATACAGAGACTACGCTGGCGTGGACGAAGGCATGAGCGGCCTCTCAACTCGCTTTGCCTTTAAGATCCTCTCTCGTGTGTTTAACTTTGACCATAGTGAAGTCGCAGCAAACCCAGTTCATTTATTTTATGTACTTGAGCAACAAATTGAGCGCGAACAATTTAACGCAGAAGTACAAGAGCGCTACCTAAGCCACCTTAAAGGGTATCTAATTCCGCAATATGTCGAATTTATTGGTAAAGAGCTACAAACAGCTTACCTTGAGTCGTACTCTGAGTACGGCCAAAACATTTTTGACCGCTATGTTACCTATGCAGATTTTTGGATCCAAGATCAAGAATATCGTGACCCAGATACTGGCCAACTGTTTGATAGAGCCGCACTTAACGGCGAGCTGGAAAAGATTGAAAAGCCAGCCGGTATTTCCAATCCCAAAGATTTCCGTAACGAGATAGTCAACTTTGTTTTAAGAGCAAGAGCCCATCACAATGGTGACAATCCAGTATGGACCAGCTATGAAAAACTAAGAACGGTTATCGAGAAGAAAATGTTCTCTAATACCGAAGACTTACTCCCTGTGATTTCGTTTAATGCAAAAACCTCTGCCGAAGATCAGAAGAAGCACGAGGACTTTGTCAATCGTATGGTTGATAAAGGCTATACCCAAAAACAAGTTCGCCTACTTTCAGAATGGTATTTAAGAGTTAGAAAGTCACAGTAACTTGTTAGTATGAAGAGGGTGTTATATGGCGCATTTTATTGACCGCCGTCTTAACGGCAAAAATAAGAGCACTCTGAACCGCCAACGTTTTATCCGCCGCTACAAAAAGCAGATAAAGAAAGCGGTTTCAGAGGCCATCAACAAACGTAGTGTGACTGATATCTCCAGTGGCGAAAGCATTTCTATCCCACAACGAGATATCAGCGAGCCCACTTTCCATCAGGGAAAAGGGGGTGACAGAGAGCTCATTCACCCAGGTAACGATCAATTTTCAACGGGCGATCGGATCCAGCGCCCTCCTTCTGGGCAAGGCGGTGGGTCAGGTGATGGCGAGGCAAGTAACCAAGGCGAAGGACAAGACGACTTTGTATTTTCTATTTCAAAAGACGAATACTTAGACCTATTGTTTGAAGACTTGGAGTTACCCAATTTACAACAAAGCCAGTTAGATAAATTAATGCAATTGAAAACGCATCGAGCTGGCTTTTGTAATGATGGTATGCCTAGTAACCTAGATATTGTACGTAGTTTAAAAGGCTCAATGGCACGCCGCATTGCGATGACCTCGAGTAAACGCCGAGAGTTAAGGGATTTGGAGGAAGAACTGGCGAATATGCTCGCTGAACCGGTTCCTCCTCAACAAAAAATCAATGATATAGAACTGCGGATCCAAGTGCTAAAAGAGCAAATAGCCGCGGTGCCTTTCATCGACAATTACGACCTACGCTTTCGTAATTACGAAAGGCGTCCGCACCCCACCAGCAAAGCGGTCATGTTTTGCTTGATGGATGTGTCTGGCTCAATGGATCAAGCCACCAAAGACATGGCAAAACGTTTTTATATTTTGCTCTATCAGTTCTTAACCCGCACTTATAAAGATATTGAGGTAGTCTATATCCGCCACCATACCCAAGCAAAAGAAGTAGACGAGCAAGAGTTTTTCTACTCGCAAGAGACAGGTGGCACAATTGTCTCTAGTGCGCTGAAATTAATGGATGAAATCATTCAAGAGCGTTATGCCCAAGGCGATTGGAATATTTACGCAGCACAAGCCTCTGACGGTGATAACTGGGCAGATGATTCTCCACAATGCACCCAAATACTCTCTAACAAACTACTTAAAATTGTCCGCTACTATGCATATATAGAGATAACGACCCGTGCACACCAAAGTCTGTGGCGGGAGTATCAAGGAGTAGCCAACTCCTTTGACAACTTTGCTATGCAGCACATTCGAGGTGTAGAAGATATTTACCCTATCTTTAGAGAATTGTTCAAGAAGAACAAAAATAAGCAAAGTGCGGCATAATTTTTGGAGGGTTGCGCGATGACATATCAGCCAATTGACGATGGTCCAGATTGGACCTTTGATTTACTTGATACTTATCATCAGGAAATTGCTCGTGTAGCTGAGCATTACAGACTTGACACTTACCCAAATCAAATTGAGGTGATCACAGCTGAGCAGATGATGGATGCCTACTCAAGTGTGGGCATGCCAATTGGTTATGCACATTGGTCGTACGGTAAAAAATTTATCCAGACTGAGCAAACCTACAAACGAGGTCAAATGGGTCTTGCCTACGAGATTGTGATTAACTCTAATCCTTGTATTGCGTACTTAATGGAAGAAAATACCATGCCTATGCAGGCACTGGTAATGGCGCATGCGTGCTATGGTCATAATTCTTTCTTCAAGGGTAACTATCTATTTAAAACCTGGACAGACGCATCATCCATCATTGATTACTTGGTATTTGCTAAAAATTATGTCGCCAAATGTGAAGAAAAGTACGGTATTGATGAGGTAGAAAACCTGATTGACTCTTGTCATGCGTTAATGAATTACGGGGTTGATCGATATAAAAGGCCGCAACGGATCTCTATGTTTGAAGAGCAAAAACGGCAAAAAGAACGGGAAGATTATTTGCAGTCCCAAGTTAATGAATTATGGCGAACCATTCCTAAAGGTGAAGATGAAGAAACCGACAACCGTGCTCGTTTCCCATCGGAACCTCAGGAAAATATACTGTATTTCATCGAGAAAAATGCCCCATTGTTGGAGTCTTGGCAACGCGAGATTATTCGTATTGTGCGTAAAGTATCACAGTACTTCTACCCGCAAAGACAAACTCAAGTCATGAATGAAGGCTGGGCTACATTTTGGCATTACACTATTTTGAACCACTTATATGACGAGGGAAAACTAAGTGATTCCTTTATGTTGGAGTTTTTACAAAGCCATACCAATGTTGTGTATCAACCGCCATACAATAGTAAATTTTATTCAGGGATAAACCCCTATGCGCTCGGCTTTAATATGATGGTCGATATTCGCCGTATATGCGAAAACCCAACGGAAGAAGACAAACAATGGTTCCCGGAATTTGCGGGGAGCAACTGGCTAGATACACTGCATTTTGCGATGCAAAATTTTAAAGACGAGAGCTTTATCAGCCAATTTTTATCTCCAAAACTCATGCGCGACTTTAAGCTTTTTACGATTGTCGACAAACAAAAATCTCCGCACTTAGAAGTTGGCCCTATTCACGACGAAATGGGTTATCAACAACTTCGCAGTGCCCTTTCAGCGCAGTACAACTTGAGTAACCATGAGCCTAATATTCAAGTTTATGACGTCGATGTACGGGGAGATCGTTCACTTACGCTAAGGTATGTACCGCAAGGCGGGATCCCACTTGCCGCTTCAAAGCAAGAAGTGATAAAGCACCTCTACCGCTTATGGGGATTTAAAGTGAAACTTGAACAAGTAGATGAAAATGGCAATATTGAGCAGATAGCTCAATGCCCTGAAGAGGAAAGTGAATCGTAACTCTGTTGGTTTGACTTAGGAGCCGGCAAACAGGTTGTATTTGCCGTGACTCCTTGCTAATGCTTAGACTCTTTAGCTGCAACTACTCTACAGTGAGGTGTGTTATTAAATTCTAGACTGCACGTAAACACTTCCAACTGCAGAGCTTCGCTATTCAAAGTGCCGGTTACTTAAAAAAATTGAAGCTAAGTGGATAAATCCATACTTCCCCATTATTGGCTTTCATCGCAGCAATGATGGCAAATATAATATTAAGAATAGCTAACACAACGAACCCTAAAATACCAACCGCGACAAAAACTAAAATACCGCAAATTATGGAATAGATGATTAAGCTAATTAACCAGTTAATAGTGGCTTTTCCGTGTTGGTCGATTGTTTCGCTTTTATCCTTATTGGTTGCCCACATAACCACCGGTAATACAAGCCCTAGTCCCGGAGCAACAAAGCTCGCCAGCTGGCTCAAATGTAAGCGTACGGCTAACTACACCTAGAGGCTAACATGCCAGGGCAGTAAACTGTCGATATCGTACTGTGGCTGGGCTAATTCGTTTAAGCAATGCATCACATAATCGAATGGGGTGTGGCCGTTTGCTCTGGCTGTTTCGATCACGCTGTAGAGGATTGCGCTACTCTCAGCGCCACTTGTGGTGAAGCTAAACAGCCAGTTCTTTCGCCCTATGACGAACGGTTTGATAGCGCGCTCTGCCCGGTTGTTGTCTATCTTTAGATGTCCGTCATCGAGGTAGTGAATGAGTTTCGGCCACTGCCTTAGCGTATAGTGGACGGCCTCGCCCAGCTTCGATTTTGGTACCACCGTTTGTGCTGATTTATCTAACCAGGTTTTAAACTGGGCCAGCAGCGGTGCGCTTTGTTGTACCCGTGCAGCCTGCCGCTCCTCTGCGCTTGCTGTTTTGTTTGCAGTCTCAACTCGATATAACTTTTGAATATGGTTGAGCGCCCAGTTCGCTTTACCAGTTTTACCCTTGGCCTGCGCATCTGCGGCTTCTTTGAACTTGCGTCTTGCGTGCGCCCAGCAACCAACCAGTGTCGCCTGCGTTTGCTCATAGCCTGCATAGCCGTCAACTTGCAGATAGCCGTTGTAGCCCTGTAAAAATGCCACAGGACAGCGACCCGCACGACTATTCTGATAGTCGAACAGGGCAATATTGGGGATGCTTTCCTCTGCCACAGGCGAGTCCGTGCCGCTGCAATACAGCCACATGTAACCGGTCTGTTTGTCTTCTTTCACCACCTTAACCGTGGTTTCATCGCCGTGCAGTACCGGTTGCTGTAGCAACACTTCGTGCAGCCTGTCATAGAGCGGCTTGAATAAACTGGCGCAGCGGATCACCCAATCCGCCATGGTTTGCCTGCTCAGTGCGATACCATATTGTTTGAACAGGCTTTCCTGCCGATACAGCGGTAAGCCATACTGATATTTACTGGTGATGATCTGGCTCAGCAAACTGGCCGTGGCAATACCTTTCGGGACCGGGCTCGGTGGGACTGGGGCTTGTTTTATCTCAACCCGGGTTTGTGTTTTTTCACAGTGCCGGCAGCTGTATTTTGGTCTGACATGTTCGATGACTTTGACCTGGGCCGGGATAAACTCCAGCTTTTCGCTCACATCCTCGCCCATTTTGTGCAGCTCACCGCCACAGCAGTCACATTGTTTGTTGTCGATGTCATGCACAACACGTTCGCGGGGCAGATCTTTTGGCAGTGGCTGACGTGTCGGCTTTTTGCGCTGATATTCGATGGTTTCCACGTCTTGCTCAGGTGCTTCTTCAACCAGCGTTTCGGCTTCATTGAACAAGTCAGCTTGTGCAGGGTGCGACTCACTGCTGGCCCCGAAGCGTTTTTGCTGGGCCAGTCTGAATTGTTCTTCGAGGTAGTTATTACGCGCCTGAAGCTGAGCAATGATCTGCTTCAACTGCTGAGGATCATCAGGCAGTTTATTCATTTCTTTCATRCAGTCTACTGTATCAACAGAGTAACTGTTTTTAAATTAATAGCTTAGATTAATTCGTGATCTAAAAACCCCTGTTATGATCATACGTTATAACCATAGCTGAGCGGCTTGTGGGCAATGACCGATAAGCCAGACAATAACCACTGCCATTGTTCGGCGCTGAGTGTAATGACGTCATCGTCTTCTTTGTCGGGCCATTTAAACTTGTCTTTTTCAAGGCGCTTGTACCACAAGGCAAAGCCGGTTTTATCCCAATATAACACCTTCAGCTTGTCCTTGTTTTTATTGCAAAACGCAAACACCTGACCGCTCATCGCGTGTGCTGCCATTTCTTGCTCAACAATCGCCGAGAGGCCATTGATGGATTTACGAAAGTCTACTGGCTGGCGGTGCAAGTAAACAGACTCATTGTGCCAGCAGATCAAGACAGCGCCCTGAGCAGTGCAGCCAACCACAGAGCATCTGTGTTTGATGGCAACAACACCGTATTCTGACCATGCTTGAGCTGTAACAACTCAGGCAGAGAAACGGACTCAGATGCAGCAGGCTTAGCGGCAATAAAAGATGACTCAGGTGGTTTTTTAGTGCGAAGTTTACTTCGGCGATTATAAAAAGACTTGGTACTAAGGTTGTGCTGCGTGCAGAAGTCAGTGACAGACAAACCACTGAGTTCCTGTTGTTCGATAAGTTGCAGCCATTGCTCTGCGGTTTTGTGTTTAGGCATGGTCAGCTCCGAATTGAGGTCAGAGTTGTACTTTATAGGCTGAGCGTATTCAGTAGCTAGGTGTGGTTCAGGCGACGCTTACGCTCAAATGTAATAACATACAGTATGTATTTAGCGGCATCCCCCAGTATTCATCATTATCGTTCATTTTTCATTCCCTTTTATTGTTGTAAGTGATTACGCATTTCAAGCAAGTGTTTCATATTGACTGAAGTCTATGGAATTCATTCCTAATGAGTTAAAATCATTTAAGGAACTACTATTCACCTGCCTCATCTTAAAATCAATGGCTAAAGACCTCTAATTGAGAACTCAACTCTCCACTCCTCCATTAAAGCTAGATAAGCCATGATTTACAAGTCTTTTGATATCGAGAGCATGAGCGTAGACATCACAACTCCGGTTAACCGCTATAGTTTAAAGAAAAGGGTTATTCAATTTTCACCGAGTAAATAATGTCTATTCAGACTAAGACTTTACCAATTTTGGGTATAGATTTAAGATGAACCAAAGGACTCTAATCCAGACATAAAACCAATGGATCAATACAAAACCAAATTTGTTGTTGTTTATCTAATTGCTGCAATAATTACTGCGGCATGCCTTTTAATGAATGGACCGATGCGTCCTGGCTTGCCTCTTGATAATACGGTAATAATGCGTATGGAGTTTATTGCCGAAAACTTAGTATTGTGGCAGTGGTCTTGGATAGCTTGGATGTTCTCTGCACTAGGTCTTTTAGTATTTAGTGTTATTTTAGCAGATGAGCTCAAAGCAGACTTTAGAAAGCGTGTTGCCCTGCTATTAGTCGCATTGGGTGTGGCCCCAGATCTCATTGCTGAAGTGATTTATGCCTTTGTTTTACCAAAAGTAGTTCATTTAGCCATGGGCGAATCTGTATTTTTACTGTTTGAGCATATTGCAACCCATCTAACCGGTTACTTAGGTAATGGCCTTTATAATTTAGGAGGGCTTACGTTAACCTGTCTAGCCATTAAGCAAGGTATATTTAAAACATGGGTGTCAGTGTGGGGGGTCACCGCTTGGATTTTAGGTTTATTGCTGTCTGTATCTATCGCTGCTGGTCAACTTAAAGCTGCTGAGATATTTACTGCATCAAGCATGACTCTTAGTACACTTTGGATGATTATCTTTGCACATCAAGTTTTGAGGCCTAGATGGAATACGCAATCTTAAAATTAGTGCACATAGGCGCCTTGATTTTTTGGCTCGGCCCAGCTCTTGGTGCTTGGCTTGTGTTAAAAGCAATAGAAAATGAAAATATAGGACCGGTGACCGCGAAGGTGGCTCATGTATTTTTTCTTATGGTCACACTGGAACATGTAGCATTTATTGTCCTCTTATTAACAGGCTTTTCTATGGCTTTTTTAGCTGGATGGTTTACATCTCCATGGCTCCAGCAAAAGCTACTTGTGGTCGGTCTCGTGATTATCCCGTTAGAGATTGTGGATATTTTCTTGGGAAATTGGTTAGCAGCAAAGGCATCTAAAAGTGTCCACTTGGGCATTGCAAGCGCTCAGCAACGGCGTTGGTTAGCGCTCTACCACGGCCCTTTTACTAAACTTGCACTCTTAACCATACCGGTTTCAGTCGTTATCGTGATGTATTTAGCGGTGAGTAAGATGCCACTTTTATCACTTTAATTCGCGGAATAACCGAACGATACTGTTGATTTGTCTAACAGACCGCTGTTCATTCCACACCGATACTAAAAAGTTAGTGGGGTAAGAATTATAAAGTGGCAATATGAATAGAACCGCATCGCGCTAAAGTCACCATATAAAGATAAATTTACTCGCTGGCCATGTCTTCAGAGTATACAGTTACCCGATTTCTTCCGCCCTCTTTAGAAACATACAAAGCGCTGTCCGCGGCTTCAATCCATTGCTCATGTTTTTCAAAAGACTCTTCGTACACGGCAACACCAAGGCTAACCGTAATCTTTATTTGTTGTTCATCGTAGTAAATAGATGAGTTTTCTATTAACGAGCGCAGTCTTTCGGCGAAAGTGATTGCACCCTTTACGTCTGTGTCGAGCAAAGTCACTGCAAACTCTTCACCGCCGTAGCGGCCTGCAGTGTCCGTTTCGCGTAGTGTTTTGCGTAGTAAGTCAGAGATATGGCGGATTGCCTCATCTCCACCACTGTGCCCGTATTCGTCATTGATACGCTTAAAGTGGTCAATATCAAACATAAGCAATGCACTTTGGCCTTGATTACGTTTCAAGCGTTTAAACTCTTGCTTTAGGCTTTCTTCCCAAAAGCCGCGATTATGCAACTGCGTTAAACTGTCTGTTCGGCTAATTTTTTCTAATTGTTTATTCAACGACTCAAGCTCTAACTTGTTGATTGCTTCGTCGGTTACATCGTATATGATCACACAAATATGCCCTACATCCCCCGTCACTGTGGTCAATGGGATGAAAGTTGCATTCTGATACATATAATCCGCTTTGCCTGTGATAGGTCGATAATTTTTGAATCGGAAAATATACGGCTGCTGCTCCCAAATGGTAAACGACCGATTTTTTAGCACGAATACAGGCTCAGCTTTTGATCTAAACCATTGCTCATCAATACTTGGGAACAAATCAAAAATGTCTTTATCTTTAACCGCACTCGGTAACAAACCAGAATGATTTTCCATAAAACCATTCCATATACATACCTTGTAGTCGCGATCGAGTACCACCAAGCCAACATCTACGGTGTTAAACATATCCATTAACCAATGGATTTCATTCATATCAAAATCGGCTGCAGGCATAGTTAATCATCCAATAAATAGGCTACTTTGTATTTTAATGTTTTAAGTGAGTCTTCTGTGAATAACAGCATAAGGTCACAGTTAATGTTGTGATGCTCAATGCCATAGCTAATCTCTATAGCTAGCGTTCTTTGCCATCTCGCCTTGTTGGCTTTCACAAGCTCAGCAACATCACAATGTTGA
The DNA here is from genome assembly GCF_002850255.1 of Pseudoalteromonas sp. NC201. NCBI lineage: Bacteria > Pseudomonadati > Pseudomonadota > Gammaproteobacteria > Alteromonadales > Pseudoalteromonadaceae > Pseudoalteromonas > Pseudoalteromonas sp. NC201. The sequence goes on along the minus strand of NZ_CP022522.1, from coordinate 1,539,292 downwards.
CCAAGCACCACGGGGTGGCCTTGACTGAAAGACATATCGAGCTGCTTAGATAGTCCCGTTAAAATTGCGCCAATCAAGATATTGCTAATATCCATTAGGAGCTCGAGCTCAACTTTGGTATTAAGATCGCCATGATAATTCATCAAAGATGCGATCTCTTTGAAACTAGAATCATTGAGCAGTAGTAGCGCTTCTCCGGAAACACCACCGCCAATAAAGCCTTGGCAAACGCCCGACGTAGTTGCGCTAGCATCAATTGCTTGCAGTGCCATATGCAGCTCATTGACTTCGAGCACGTTGACGTTTGGAATAGGTAATTCAACGAATACGTTTAGCAATCGCGCCAACAAATCCCCCGCCTGCCCCATAGCAACGTTGGTAAGCTCTTGATAGATATCACGGATCTCAGGGTCTAGCTGCTCACCAAGTTTATGAACCAAGCTTTCTCTGATTGCTTTGTCTTTTATTCCATGATGCTCAATAATTTCAGCAAGCTTAGCTGCATCACAGGGCTTACGGATAAAATCAATAGCGCCAAGTTCTATCACTCGTTGGTGCGCATTAGGCTGGATGTCGCCGGAAACAACGACAGTAAGCACAGATAAATCTTGCTCGGTAATGGCCTGTAGCACTTCATAGCCATCCATCTGCGGCATATTTAGATCAAGGAATAGAATCTCTGGAGAAAGTGCTTTTATTTGTTTAATACAGTCGAGTCCATTCTCTGCAAATTCTACTTTAATATCCCAGTCGTCTGGCAATGAACGCGCCAGCTGCCGACGGGCAAGTTTTGAATCGTCACAAATTAGGACTAGTGTTGACATACAAGCTCTCTTTCTGTTTCCCATGCGTATCGGCACGATGTCGGGAAGTTTTAGTTATAATTATGAGATTAAAGCTTAAAATTGCGACATATGTTAATAAAACGACGCCATCTTGACAATCTAAATGTCACTTAAGCTTGGTTAGTTACTGTCAGTATAATACACTCAAATCAATTAAGTTAACTTCAAAAGGAATACTTTATGCTGAAAGCGTTAGTTTTAGCGAGTGGTCTGTTTAGTGCGGTATCATTGGCTTATGATTTACCTGAAAACTCGGTAGATATGGGCAAGGTAAAAGCACAAGGTAAAGCGGTGGTATTACTTGGTAATGGTGTAAAGCAAGGTCAGGCTGCACCGGATTTTAAGGTTGCCGATGCTGACTTCAGCCCAGTTACCCTGAAAGACTTTGAAAGTCGTGCAATTTTAATTAGCGTTGTTCCAAGCCTAGATACTGGTACTTGTAGCCTACAAACAAAACATTTTAATGAGAAAGTAGCAAGCCAATTTCCTGATGTTGCCATGTTGACGATTAGTGCGGACTTGCCGTTTGCGCAAAAGCGCTTTTGCAAAGCAGAAAATATCGACAAGGTTAAAACATTATCAGACGCCGTATGGCATTCTTTTGGTGAAAATTATGGTTTGTTGATTAAAGATATGGGCCTGCTCAGTCGCGCGATTTTTGTGCTAGACAAGGAACACAAGGTTGTTTACAAGCAGCTGGTAGAAAATTTAGCAAAAGAGCCAAACTACGAAGAAGTCGTTGGCGCACTGAAGAGTCTATAGCCTCACTATATACTCTCATCAATAAATACAACAAAGCCGGTCACTTAACAACGACCGGCTTTTTCAATTCGTTATACCAATTTACTTCATTAATTTTACTTTTGTAGATCTAGCATTAGCTTATTAAGACGGCTTACAAAGCCCGCTGGATCTTTCAGGCTACCACGCTCTGCAAGCATTGCTTGGTCTAGCAGTACTTCTGCCCATTGTCCAAACTTGTCTTCGTCTTGTTCGTTATTCAAGTGCTTAACCAATTGGTGCTCAGGGTTAAGTTCAAATACCGGCTTAGACTCAGGCACGGCTTGACCCACCTGCTCCATTAGCTTTTGCATCTGAGAGCTCATGTCGTGATCGTCTGCAACCACACACGCAGGAGAATCTGTTAAGCGGTGCGTAAAGCGTACTTCTTTCACTTTATCGCCAAGTGCTGTTTTCACGCGCTCAACTAGGCCTTCAACTTCTTTCTCACTTTCTTCGTGTGCTTTTTTCGTCTCTTCGTCATCCATATCACCTAAGTCAAGATCACCACGCGTGATTGACTGAAGTGGCTTCTCGTTGAATTCAGTGAGGTGGCTCATCATCCACTCGTCAACACGATCCGACAACAGTAAAACTTCAATGCCTTTCTTACGGAAGATTTCAAGATGCGGTGAACTCTTTGCTGCTTCAAAGCTATCAGCCACAACATAGTAAATCTTATCTTGGCCTTCTTTCATGCGCTCAATGTACTGCTCAAGAGAAACATTTTGCGTTTTCTCGTCAGTATGTGTAGAGCTAAAGCGCAATAGTTTTGCAATAGCATCTTTGTTTGCGAAATCTTCAGCAGGACCTTCTTTGATCACATTACCAAATTCATTCCAGAATGCTTGGTAATCTTCTGGTTTGTTTTTGCCCATACGCTCAAGCATTTTAAGTACACGAGATGTACAGCCTTTACGAATAGCTTGAGTGATCTTGTTGTCTTGTAGGATCTCACGAGATACGTTAAGCGGTAAATCGTTAGAATCTAGTAAGCCTTTAACAAAGCGCAGGTAGCTTGGCATAAACTGCTCGGCGTCATCCATGATGAACACGCGTTGTACATAAAGCTTAAGGCCAGCTTGACGCTCACGATTGTATAAATCGAAAGGTGCCTTTTTAGGGATATAAAGTAGGCTGGTGTATTCAGTTTTACCTTCTACTTTATTGTGTGCCCAAGTGAGTGGCTCTTCCCAATCATGACCAACATGCTTGTAGAACTCTTTATATTCTTCTTCGCTGATCTCTGATTTATCACGAGTCCAAAGTGCTGTGGCTTTGTTGATCGCTTCCCACTCGCCAGGTTGCGCTTCAATTTTCTCGCCATCTGGGCCTTCAGATTCAGGAACTGGGTCTTTATAAAGTTCAACAGGAATTGAAATGTGATCTGAGTATTTAGTCACAATACCGCGAAGGCGATAAGTTTCAAGGAACTCACTCTCTTCTTCACGAAGATGTAGTGTGATCTCTGTACCACGCTCTGCTTTTTCGATTTCAGCAATCGTGAAGTCGCCTTCACCTTGCGATTCCCATTCAACCGCCTCTGACTCACCCGCTTTACGCGTACGAACCGTTACTTTATCAGCAACAATGAATGCAGAATAGAAACCAACACCGAACTGACCAATCAGCTGTGAATCTTTTGCTTGGTCGCCAGTTAGGTTTTTAAAGAAATCAGCTGTACCTGATTTTGCGATGGTACCTAATGAGCTGATCACTTCGTCACGCGTCATACCAATACCATTGTCAGAAATGGTAATGGTTTTTGCATCTTTGTTTACGCTTAAGCGAACACGTAGCTCCGCGTCACCTTCGTAAAGGTCACCATTTTGCAAAGCTAAATAACGTAGTTTGTCAGCCGCGTCTGAAGCGTTAGATACTAATTCGCGTAAAAAGATCTCTTTGTTTGAGTACAAAGAGTGGATCATTAGGTTTAATAATTGTTTGACTTCTGTTTGAAAGCCTAATGTTTCTTTTTGAGCTGCGGACATTGTTCTCTCCAATATAAGCAATTAATGCAGTGTTCTTTATCAATATGCTAGGTATATGGGGGAGGAGAAAAAACTTTCAAGAGACTGAACAAAATTTTTAACAAATCGCCCTATTTTTTAGATTCAATTGCTCCAAAAACAGGGCTTTTAGCAAGAAGCGTTAAGATTAGAGCTTCTTACGCCCGCTAAACGCATGCATTAACGTCATACCGTCTACAAGGTCAAGCTCACCGCCGACAGGCATACCATGGGCAATACGTGACGCTTCAACCTGATACTTATGACATAACTCAGAAATATAATGTGCCGTTGCCTCGCCTTCCACCGTTGGGTTTGTCGCTAAGATAACTTCATTAATATTGCCAGCACTTAGCTTACGCTCAAGGACATCAAGGCCGATTTCATTAGGGCCAATTCCATCCAGAGGCGATAAATGCCCCATCAGCACAAAATACAAGCCATTAAATTGGCCCGTTTGCTCTATCGCCAATACGTCCGTTGGTGATTCAACCACACAAAGCAGCCCTGTGTCTTGGCGCTTGATACTTTGGCAAATATCACACACCTCAACCTCACTAAATGTTCGGCAGCTTGAGCAATGACCGATGGCTTGCATCGCATGAGTAAGGCTTTGCCCCAGTTGGCTGCCGCCCTCTCTGTCTCGCTCTAATAAATGAAAGGCAATACGTTGCGCAGACTTAGGCCCAATGCCAGGTAAACAACGCAGCGCTTCAATAAGCGCCGTTAAACTTGGTGATAATTGCATAAATTCGTTTCTTGTGGCCCATGCAGTGCAAACGCACCGATAACAATGCCGAAATGATAAGGGATATTTCTATTGATTTAAAGCTTGAAGCAATTTCAATTCCCTTCACGCATTGTGAAGTTTAAAAACGCATTTACCATGAATTTTTCAACAATTCGACTCAAATGCTTGCAGCAAACAGGTATTCGCTCGACAATGGTTCCATTCCCGATAGTAAATACAATAGGACGACTGTCGGGCTCACTTCTCGAACTAGATAGAGACTACATAATGAAAAAAACGATAATAGCAAGTGCACTTGCAGCCGTTATGCTGACGGCTTGCTCTGAGCCACAAGTCACAACAAGTGAAACCCAAAAAACAGAAAACGCAGCGGTAGCCACTGGTAAGGCCGAACTTGGCAACTTTGGTGTTGACCTCAGTGCACGCGATGAAAGTGTAAAACCAGGCGATGATTTCTTTATGTACGCCAGCGGCACTTGGTACAAAAACTACGAGATGCCAGCAGACAAAACGCGTTTTGGTGCATTCTCTGCACTTGCTGAACGCAGTGAAGAGCAAGTAAAAACCATTATCGAAGAGATTGCTAACGGTAAAAACCTAAACGCCGAAGAGCAGCTAATTGCCGATTTTTACAATGCTTATATGGATGTTGAAACCCTAAATAAGCTTGGTATTAAACCTATTCAGCCACTACTTGCTGACATTGACGCCATTAACAACACTGACGGCCTCACCAAAGCATTCGGACAATCTTGGTTAACTGGCGTAAATGCGCCGATCGGCGGCGGTATGTGGTTTAACCGTCTAGACCCAAATAAATATGAGATGTCGATGGGTGCTGGCGGACTTGGACTACCAGATCGCTCTTACTATTTAGAAGAGGCTGAGCGTTTTGTTAAAACTCGAGAAGCATACGTTACGCATATTGCAGATATGCTTAAATTTGCGGGTAAAGACAAGCCGACTGAGCGCGCAGAGGCCATTCTTGCACTTGAAACTAAAATTGCTGAGGGACACTGGCCACGTGAAAAACGCAGAAATCGCGACCTGACATTAAATCAAGTCAAACGTGACGAACTAGCAACACAGTACCCAGGCTTTAATTGGGATTTATATTTTGCTGAAACAGGCTACAAAGTGCCTCAGCTAAATATGTCTCAGCCAGAGCCGATTAAAGCAATGATTGCGCTTATCAACTCTGAAGACTTGGCCGTCTGGAAAGACTATCTAACTTATCATGCAATTAGCGGCAATGCGTCGCTGTTGTCTGAAGATATCTTCAATACTAACTTTGAATTTTATGGCAAACATTTAAGTGGTCAACAAGAACCACGTGCTCGTTGGAAACGCGCAATAAGCGAAATGTCTGGCACTACGTCGCTTGGCTTTGCAATTGGTAAAGTTTACGTTGCCCGTTACTTCCCAGAGTCTTCTAAAAAACAAATGTCAGAATTGGTTGAAAACCTACGCACCGCGCTTGGTGAAAGGATTGAAAGCTTAGACTGGATGGGGGAAGAAACAAAAGTAAATGCTCAAGCAAAACTTGCCGCATTTACGCCTAAGATTGGCTACCCTGATAAATGGCAATCATTTGATGGGTTAACCTTAACCCGCAATAACTTAATGACGAATGTGAAAAACCTACGTGAGTTTTTCCGCAATGACAGTATCGCCAAAGAGCTTGAAAAAACCGATCGTAACCGCTGGGGTATGACACCGCAACGCGTAAACGCCTACTACAACAGCTCGTTTAATGAAATCGTTTTCCCTGCGGCAATTTTACAACCGCCATTCTTCGACCCAAATGCAGATCCTGCAGTAAACTACGGCGGTATTGGCGCGGTGATAGGCCACGAAATGGGCCACGGCTTTGACGACCAAGGCTCAAAATCCGATGCCAATGGTATTCAGCGTAACTGGTGGACCGATGCTGACCGCGCTGCTTTCGAAGAAAAAGCAGACAAGCTCGCGGCACAATACAACAAATATGAGCCTATTGAAGGTAACTTCGTAAACGGTCGTAACAGCCTTGGCGAAAACATCGGTGACGTAGGTGGCCTTGCAATGGCTTACCATGCTTATAAACTGAGCCTAAACGGCAAAGAAGCACCTGTGATTGATGGCTTGACTGGCGACCAACGTTTCTTCCTTGCCTGGGCACAAGTATGGAAAGAAAAGCGTACTGAGCAAAGCATGCTAAACCAACTACGCGCAGGTACACACGCACCGGGTCAATTTAGAGCCCTTGCGCCTCGCAACCATGATGCATGGTATAAAGCGTTTGACGTTAAACCGGGCGACAAACTGTACCTAGCACCTGAAGAACGCGTGCGTATTTGGTAATAACTTAAATCCCAAAGCATAACCTGCCGTCACTGGTAGGTTATGCTGCTTTAACGCCGAGCAATACGCTTTTGCTTGGTTAAGTATGCCCCGCATAATCCGCTTAAAAAGCCAAAAATATGACTTGAACTACTCGTCTGTGCCGAAAAATCAAATAATGTCGCTAAAAAGCTAATATTGGCATAGTAAGTCAATACCAGCAGAGCTACAAAACTAACAATGCCAAGCACATCGCGATTGAATAGCGCAGCACCCAGCAGTAAGCCAAAGTAACCCATTACAATACCTGATGCGCCAATGTGATTAGCATGTCCAGCAAACAGCCACACCAACAGCCCTGTAGCAACCACAATAAAAAAAGTTGCTCGCTTAAACCTCGGTAATCTCGCTGCCAAATAGCCGCTAATACTTAAGCCGAGCAAATTACTCAGCAAATGTCCCCAGCTACCGTGTACAAAAGGCGCGGTTAACACACCACTCAAATGATGTACATTATGCGGTACAATCCCAAAACGGTAGACGGGTAAGCCAAAAATACCACCCAACACCTGTACGAGGCACATCACTGCCATCGCGTACAAAACCAGCTTAAAATTGGGCGGAAAAACTAGTGCACGTTTACTCATCTTATTGTCCACATCCCCGCTAATGGCACACCGCTGATAAGGTGGCTAAATTTTATTAACCTGTTAAAGCCAAGGGCATGTCACAACATCTTGGCTAAGGTCGATTAGAGTAACTTAGGAAGTACAGATAACCCTAGCTTTTCTTTAGTTGAAACAGACAACTTATCAACTTGAGAGATTATTTTTGCAGCTAATGCTTCTCCTTCCATAACACTTACCCCATGTTCACTTGCATATTCTTTAACTTCATCTGAAACAACACCTGTGGTAATCAACCATAAACTTACATTCGGTGCTTCTTTTTCAAATTCAATTAACTGATCAACTCCCCAATTACTAGTTGTACCTGAGTGATGCTTACACTGAACATACACGATATTTGTCCCAGAAAAGTCATCACTTTTTTCCGCCCTAATATCAATATCAGAATGATCATTTGTCTGACTTTTTGACATAATATGCGTTCGATAACCTTCAATTTCTAAGAGTTCAGCAATTAACTTTTCTAGACCATACCCACCACTTTCTAGTCTAGATTGCCCTGTTATCAATCTATCTAGCAAACTACGTTCAATATGTTTTAATTCAATTTCTACTCGAGTCTGAAATTCTGAGTCAAATTTTATCTCTAGGTTTTGCTGTAGTTTTTCAATATAGCCGGCAATTTCTTCTTTAAATTCATTAAGGTTGGCAATCGACATCCTTATCTTTAATCTGCTTTGTAAGCCCTCGGTTAATTGATACCTTGGGATCTTAACCAAATTACCATTAGACTTTTTAAAAAAATTGACCGCGACTCTATTAGCTCCATTCCAAGGTGTTTCAGCGAATGATTTTTCACCAACTGCAACCCCTATTAACACAGCCCTATTTATCGGAACTACTACGATATCGCCTGCTGAAATTTCAAAAAATCGTTTGATTTGATTTCTTTGTCTGCCGACATCGATTCCCCTCTCTTTAATAAACTCATCAATTTCAAAAAAAGAATTAAATTTACTCAAATTAATTTCACGCCAACCATAACCAACTAAAGCCTGCTCGGCTAAGTACTCTGGGCCTCTAACTAATATTATGTTTTTCATTTTGTTCGTCCTTTACAGGTTAAGCCAATGCCAAAACGCTTCGGGCATTTCTTGCTCTACCATTTCCATGGCTTTGATATCGACAGTACTGTTACAACCCATCAGAGGTACTTCAATTTCTCTTGATTGCTCAGCCCAGCTAACTTCAAAGTAACGAACATTTTCATCATCATGGCATATCTTAGTTACTCTACCGAAACCGTATAGCTTCATGGTTTTACCAAATTGTTCACGCTTTTTAAGGACAAGAAGGTCACCTGCACACACTTCATACCATCGATTTATCTGAACTTCACTCTCTAGATAGTCAAAACGACAAATCCCATTTTCTTTCCAAAAAATATCTAATCTATTTGAAAAATCAGCTTCGGGACAAAAGCCCATAAATAAAATTGATGTATCTGCAGGCTTACTATATGGGATCGCATCAAGTATTAACTTTGCGTCTTTATCTCCTTTGTTGAAAATGCGTAGCGCATTTTCCTGTAAAACGGCCATTTGAGCTCGCGTTAAACTGCCACTTTTTAGCTGGTCAAGTTGATTTTGAAACTTCATAAATCCACCTCCATATTTAGAATCGTTCGATACTGACACACTTAAGTTAGAACATTTCCACAGAAAATAAAAGCTTTATTATTCAAATAGATAAAACTAACTTTTAGTGTGAAAATGCTAAAATCTCGTGCTATAGAATCGGTTTAAATCCATTTAGAACCCTCTTTTTTCAAAAAAGTAGATTACGATGATAATTTTAAGGGATCAGATAAAGTAACAGCCCTCACCGAATCCGTGGTATCTATTAGGTATCCCTAAATTTCAGACAAAAAAATAGCGCCTTTAGGCGCTATTTTTATAGGATTCTTATTAAAACGGCATTTTGAAGCCTGGAGGCATTTGCATGCCGCCGGTGACTTCTGACATGCGCTTTTGCGTTTCTTCACCTACACGGCGCACTGCGTCGTTTACCGCAGCGGCTAGTAGGTCTTCGATCATGTCTTTGTCGTCTTCCATTAGGCTTTCATCGATTTCTACGCGACGTACGTTGTGGCTACCAAGCATAGTTACTTTAACTAAACCTGCGCCTGCTTCACCTGTTACTTCTAGGCTCTTGATCTCTTCTTGGGCTTTTTCCATGCGCTCTTGCATTTGCTGCGCCTGCTTCATGATGTTGCCCATTCCGCCTTTAAACATATTCTGCTCTCTTATACTTCAATTTGGTTTACTGTGATAAAAGATAAGGGCTAACGCCCTTAATTACAATGCCTGAACACTATTTTCGTCAAGCATTGCGTCAAATTCTTGGACAAACGCGCTGACGAGAGGATCGTCACGCATCGCCGCTTTAGCTTGGACAAGCCTATGTTCATCTAACTGTTGCTGTACCAAAAACGGCGTGTTATTTACCGTGTCGATATAGTTAATCTCAAGCGCGATTGGCTGCTCAAGTAATGCGCTTAGGCTTTCAGTTAGTTTCTCTCTCAGCACTGCTGAATCCAAGTGCTGTTGACTCGCATCTACTTGCAATTGTACCTGCGCGCCTTGCTGCGTTATCACACTGTGTAATGCATACTGGCGAATTCGGCCACCTAATTGCATCTTTTCAATCATGTTTGCCCAATCGTCGCTCTGGTGAGCAAACTTAATGCCACTGATTGGACTAACAAAGTTTTCCGGTGCGGGGATCTCCACTTGAATACTTTGCTCGTTATCATCTTGTTTTACCGGTGATAACTGCTCTAGCAATTCTGGCGCTAAATTTTCCGTAATAGGTTTATGGCGCTCTTGAAACGCTTCTTTCTTTTGCTTTTTTGGTGCCAAGCGAGGTGCTGCCGGCTGTGCGCGTTGCGGTTCAGGCTGATACTCAGGTGTGGTTACCGTGGTGGCTGGCGCTTGCTCTATTGGCATTGGCGCACTAGGCGCCTCAGACTTTTTTACCTCACCATTGGCTCCCACCAATCGACCCGCCCCAGAGATATTACGATTTTTTAAAATTCGTGCTATTGCTGACTGGGCTTGATTTTGCTGCTCGGTAACACTTGCTGTAGCAGCAGGTTCTGAAGCGTTTTGGTTTTGCACCTCAGGTCGAGACCAATCCTCTTGGTTTTGTGATGCCATTTGCGCGTATGCAGCATCATCAACTGGCGCACTTTCATGATGATGTGCAGGAACTTGTTCTTGGAACCCCTGCTCTACCGCCTGTGACATGATGCTGTCGTATTGGTTGGCCATCTCCGCCTCAGATGACACAGAGGCGACTGGTGCTTGGCTTTGCGCAGCAGGCGTTGGCGACACCGGCTCATACTGTGTTGTTTGTTGCGTGGTTGATGTCGTTGCTTCTGGTGCATATGTAGGTGTTGCTGTCGGCTGTACCTGAGGTGATGCCGCTACCGTAGCATTATCTTCTGTTGGCTTTTTTAACAGCGCTCGTAAATCCCCTACTTTGCTTTGCTTTTCAGAAGTCTCTTGGCTCACAGGAGCGCTAGGCACTACACTATGACTTTCTTTTTCGAACGCCATTAAGCGCAGCATTACCATCTCAAACCCAAGTTTAGGCTCGGGTGCCCACTTTAGGTCTTTTTTGCCATTTAACAGCAGTTGATACAACAACTGACCCTGTTGCGGTGCTAATTGCTCGGCAAATAGCTTAATGTCGTTGTTATCAAAATTTGATAACCGCGCAGCACTAGGCACAAGTTGAGTAAGCTGAATAACATGCAATAACGCAATTAAATCGTCCAGCACACTGACAAAATTACCGTTTTGTAGTGCTATTTTTTCAATCGCATTGAGTAAGGCATCACCGTCGTGACATAAAATTGCAGACAGCAAAATGACCGCATGCGCACTATCCATCAGTCCCAGCATAGATTGCACTGCAGGCACCGTTAAATTGCCATTTGTTTGTGCAATAGCCTGATCGGTCAAACTTAGAGCGTCACGCATACTGCCATCAGCGGCTTTAGCTAACGTTTGTAGCGCTACCGGATCAAAGGCAACTTGCTCTAGCGGCAGAATTTTTTCTAGCTGTTCAACTATTTGCCCTTGTGTCATTGCGTTCAGGTTGAACTGTAAACAGCGAGACAGAATAGTCACAGGCAACTTCTGTGGATCGGTTGTGGCGAGCAAAAATTTTACGTGCTCTGGCGGCTCTTCTAAGGTTTTAAGGAGCGCATTAAAACTGTGCTTCGACAACATATGCACTTCATCGATGAGATAAACCTTGTAGCGACCACGGGTTGGTGCATATTGTACGTTGTCTAAGATTTCTCGCGTGTCTTCAACTTTTGTGCGAGAAGCCGCATCAATTTCGATTAAATCGATAAACTTACCAGTTTCAATCTCAGTACAGGCACTACACTGACCACAAGGCGTTGAAGTAACGCCTTGTTCGCAGTTAAGGCTTTTGGCAAAGATCCTAGCAATGGTTGTTTTGCCCACACCACGTGTTCCGGTGAATAAATAGGCATGGTGTAAACGCTTTTCATTGAGTGCGTTAACCAGAGCTTGTTTAACATGCTCTTGCCCCATTAATTCATGGAAGTTTTGCGGACGCCATTTTCGCGCCAGAACCTGATAGCTCATGCTTATTCGCCTTCGAACTCTACAAGTGAAAGGATTTTGATCCCAAGATCGTTGATTTTCTTTTCACCACCAAGCTCAGGCAATGAAATAACAAACGCAGCATCAGTGGCTTCACCGCCTAAGCGCTTAACCAGTTTTGCTGTTGCTTCAATAGTACCACCTGTTGCAAGTAAATCATCAACAAGTAGCACTTTATCACCTGTTTCAATTGCATCTGAGTGTAATTCAAGCGTATCTTCACCATATTCAAGCTGGTAAGACTGGCTGATCACCTCACGCGGTAATTTACCCGGCTTTCTTACTGGAATAAAAGGAATACCTAACTCATACGCCAATGGTGCACCGAAGATAAAACCACGCGATTCAGTACCGATGATTTTAGTGAAGCCGCCATCTTTATAAGCCGCAACGAATGCATCAATTGTTGCCTTAAACGCAGCTGGATTTGCTAGAAGTGAAGTCACGTCACGGAACATGATCCCTGGTTTTGGGTAATTAGGAACCGTCGCGATACTATTTTTGATCAATGACATATTCTCTGTCGTCATAATTGCTTTGCTTTAAGTTTATTACAAAAGAGTGAGATTATAACAATTTTCTATCCGGTTGAAACCGACTGAGTGACTTTGTGTGTCAGGATGGGGGAAAAGCGAACAATTTAGTGAGTATTTTATACCAATTAGCTTAATTAAGTGATCTATTTTGAGGCGAGAAAATCTTGTCGATAACACCGCTTCCGCATCCTGCTCACGCCAAGGTACCTACATCCATATAGGCAAGGCGAAAGTTTTGCGATTTAGTTGTTCTAAATGAGAAATTTTTAACGCAGTTAGCGTCAGATTTGCTCCTTCAAATTGAGCAAGTATTAAGACTAATTGGTATATATCTGTATAGAATCGAAAAAGGCTGCGAAAAGCAGCCTCTAGGTAAATACGTTCAGCTTGACTTATGCAAGCGCTGTTGCCCAGCCTAGAATCGCGTTTAAACAACCAATTCCAGCGAATACAGCAACAAATGCAAGGAAATACTTTGCATTGAACGGATCTTTAAAGTCACCTTTAGACATAGATACTACCTTTAATTTTACAACTCGCGCCAACTGCATAGCAGCAGAAAGCATTGACTAGCGCCCTAGTCCGAGTTTAAGCACGACAAAAACAGGCCGTATAATAGTCGATGTTGCCAATAGCTTAAAGGTTTTTTGTTTTGATAATGCCAAGATCTGCGAATTCAGCTAGTGTATGCCGTGCCCCTTGCTGCAGCTGTTCAACGGTAAACTGAGGCACTTGCTGCGCTATAACATCCACAGTGTCAGTGAGTTGCATACCATCATTGGCTTCAATCACCGACAACATTAAGGCCGTCATCGGATTTAGTGCGACAAACTGAACTTCGTCCTCTTCGTCTCTATACAATGCAAAGCTAAACGTTTGCCCTGCTGTTTTAGTTGGCCTAAAGGTTTCACTGATCTGATGAACCGGATATTGATAATGTGCAACTCTGGCTGTACTTGCCAAGCTAATTTCAACATCTGCAAGCGCTTGTACCTTAATCGAAAGCTCATGCTCTGCTTCAACGGTCGTTGCTACATCTAGCTCTAGCCATTCATAGTGAGCAAGCTCTAACAAGAACTCAGGATCAGCTTCAGAGGGCTCGTATTCTGTTTGTAAAAACTGCAAGAACTCTTTGCTAATCTCTAAAAAGTATGGCGAATGACAATCGTGCTTAACAAAAAATAGCCTAATTAACGTCAACCAATCTTCATTAGTATACAAGCTTTTAAGTACAGGAAACGCACTGCTCACGAAGCCTTCAACATTATTAAAAAACAGCTCTTGATAGATTTTTAATCGCCGAGCTTCTACGCCATCAGGCGCAGGTTGGTTGTCTGGATCTCTAATATGCGCCATAAACTGCCGCTGAGTTTCTACAAAAGACATAACTATACCTGCTCCAAGCGCTTGGCGTATTTGGCCTGTATTGAAGAAATTTGCCCCGCTTCTGCCAGTAATTCTGCCATAGGAGGAATATTAAAATCTCGCTCTAGTAACGTCGGGAATACCCCATGAAGCTCATAGGCTTTATCTAACAAGTCCCATACTGGCGAAGATACCTCAGCGCCGTGAGTATCAACGAGTAAATCTTCGGCTTCCACATAATGGCCTGCGATATGGCCATATACAATACGCTCGCTTGGCATAGCCGCTAAGAATTGTTCAGCATCGTAGCCATGGTTAATAGCGTTGACATAGATGTTGTTGACATCGAGTA
>NZ_CP022522.1:37500-107500 GCF_002850255.1 Pseudoalteromonas sp. NC201 | reverse complement strand
AATGTCGCAGTCGCTACAATACTGACATTTTGCTTGGGGATATCTTGTAAGCGCTCAGCAAACAAAGCAAGGCATTCCCATCCTCTTTGCATCGCCTCAAGCGACAATTCATTTTGGTCATTAAGCCCAGATGCCAGCCGCACCTTCCTTTTCACACGGCCGATTGTGTGAATACCGCCTGCCATATGTTTCGCTATCAACATATGAAAGCTGTTAGAACCTAAGTCTATTACAGCGTAAATATCTTCCTTCGAAGCAGTCTTTGCCACTTTTCAAACCTCAACAAATCGCATTAAGCGCTTACTACTTTACTATCCAAGTTTATTTGGATTGTGGTTTTCTATAGCCACCAGTTCGGCGACCGCCACCACGTTGCTTGTTACCACTATTACCATGGCCTGAATGACGACGTTTATTTACTTGAGGCGCACGCAAGTCAGTTAATAGTGCTGTTTTATCATAATGAGAAACAGGAATTGCATGTTCTATGTATTCTTCTATCTCATGTAAATTGTAGGCATATTGCTCGCACGCGAAACTAATCGCATGTCCAGATGCACCAGCTCGACCCGTACGACCAATGCGGTGAACGTAGTCTTCTCTGTCATCCGGCAAGTCAAAGTTGAACACATGACTTACTTCAGGAATATGTAAACCACGTGCTGCAACATCAGTCGCAACCAGCAAGTCAACATCACCACGCGTAAACTGCGCTAATATTGATTGGCGTTTCTTTTGGTTCACATCGCCAGTAAGCAAACCAGCACGGTGACCATCCGCTTTCAGCCATGCATATACGTTTTCGCAGCTGTGCTTAGTATTAGCAAAAATGATTGCCTTCTCTGGCCACTCTTCCTCAATCAAAGTCAGCAGTAAAGGTATTTTGTCCTCTGTTGACGGGTGAAATAGCTCTTCTTGAATACGCTTGCCCGTTTTAACATCTGGCTCAATTTGCACATGAATAGGATTGGTCATGTGTTCGAATGCTAACTCTTGCACTCTGTATGACAGTGTTGCAGAGAATAATAGATTTAATCGCTCTTCACGACCTGGCATGCGATTGAACAAATAACGAATGTCTTTGATAAAACCTAAATCAAACATTCGGTCTGCTTCATCTAGCACAACCACTTCGATATCATTGAGGTTATAAGCACCCTGCTTATAAAAATCGATTAAACGCCCAGTCGTTCCGATTAGTATATCCGCACCTTTTTCCAGTTGAGCCCGTTGTTTTTCGTAATCTTCGCCACCATATACAAGGGCAAGCTTAAGATCACAACGTGGCGCAATGACTTGCGCGTCCTTATGTATTTGGATAGCCAACTCTCGAGTCGGTGCCATAATAATTGCACGAGGTTGCGTTTTTTTATCCTTTTTAGTCTGCAATAGGCGATGACAGGTCGCGGTCAAAAACGCAAGGGTTTTGCCCGTACCAGTTTGTGCCTGACCCGCGATATCGCGGCCTTCACAGATGTAAGGTATACACTTTGCTTGGATTGGCGTACAAAATTCGAAGCCATTTTCCTGTAAACCGGCGACCACTTCCGGCGCTAAAGCAAAGTCGTTGAATGTTTTATTGGTCAAATGTGTCTTAGTCATAGCAATAAAGCATAACGTTTAAACTTGCAATAAGAAACAAGAGTGTTTAAATACGCATTAAATATTTCGCCTAATTCTAACGGAGAGCGTAATGAGCGACAAAATTATCCAACTAACTGATGACAGCTTTGAAGCTGACGTAATCAAATCTGACAAGCCTGTACTAGTAGATTTCTGGGCAGAATGGTGTGGCCCTTGTAAGATGATTGCGCCTATCCTTGATGAAGTTGCAGAATCACACGGTGACCGCGTTGCGATCGGCAAACTGAATATTGACCAAAACGCAGGAACTCCACCTAAGTACGGTATCCGTGGTATTCCAACACTATTACTGTTTAAAGATGGTGCAGTAGCAGCAACCAAAGTTGGTGCTCTATCTAAGACTCAACTTGTTGAGTTCCTAGAAAACAACCTGTAATTCAGGCTGTTACATACTCTGCGGCATCACTGCCGCAGTTGTAGACCTGATCTATATCATTTTTAATAGAATAAAATTTGTATAAACACTGGACGACCTGACGCCTAGCTGCTAACTTATAAAGCCACAAACCTTTAAGCTTTATCAAATCAACCTCTCTCGTGAAACTAACGAGAATGACAACTGTAATAAAGAACCCACCAATATGCATTTACGCGAATTAAAAGACAAGTCAATCAATGAACTTGTAAAACTTGCTGAGTCCATGGGACTTGAAAACGTAGCTCGTTTAAGAAAACAAGATATTATCTTTGCTATTTTGAAAGCGCACGCGAAAAGCGGCGAGAATATATACGGCGGCGGTGTTTTAGAAATTTTACAAGATGGCTTCGGCTTTTTACGTTCTTCAGAAGCATCTTACCTAGCTGGCCCTGATGATATTTATGTTTCTCCGAGCCAGATTAGACGTTTCAGCCTGCGTACCGGTGATACCATCAGTGGTTTAATCAGACCACCAAAAGATGGCGAAAGATACTTTGCATTATTGAAAGTTAATGAAGTTAACTTCGATAAGCCTGAAAACTCTCGTACCAAAATCCTATTCGAAAACCTAACGCCTATTCATGCTAATGAGCGTATGGTAATGGAGCGAGGTAACGGTAGTACAGAAGATATTACCGCTCGAGTATTAGACCTTGCTTCTCCAATTGGTAAAGGTCAGCGTGCACTTATCGTTGCACCACCAAAAGCGGGTAAGACAATGTTGCTTCAAAACATTGCTCAGTCCATCACATACAACAACCCAGATGCAACATTGATGGTACTACTAATCGATGAACGTCCGGAAGAAGTAACTGAGATGCAGCGTCTTGTTCAAGGTGAAGTAATTGCTTCTACGTTTGACGAACCTGCCAACCGCCACGTTCAAGTAGCAGAAATGGTAATCGAAAAAGCAAAACGCTTAGTTGAGCATAAGAAGGATGTTATTATTCTACTTGACTCAATCACACGTCTTGCTCGAGCATACAACACGGTTATTCCTTCCTCAGGTAAAGTATTAACTGGTGGTGTTGATGCCAATGCACTTCACAAACCTAAGCGCTTCTTTGGTGCTGCACGTAATGTTGAGGAAGGCGGAAGCTTAACCATCATCGCAACGGCACTTATCGATACCGGCTCTAAGATGGATGAAGTTATCTACGAAGAGTTTAAAGGTACGGGTAACATGGAACTACACCTAAACCGTAAGATTGCGGAAAAACGTGTGTTCCCAGCTATCGACTTCAACCGCTCTGGTACTCGTCGTGAAGAACTATTGACGAAGACTGATGAGCTTCAAAAGATGTGGATCTTGCGCAAGATTGTGCATGAAATGAGTGAGATCGATGCCATGGAATTCCTTATTGATAAGCTTTCCATGAGCAAAACAAACGATGAGTTTTTCGACTCAATGCGTCGTAAGTAAGTAGACTCTGAGTCTAATTATTGAAAAGCCAGCTTATGCTGGCTTTTTGCGTTTCAGGTTCGCCAACTACCTGTTTTTGTTCTATACCTTACCTAGTGAATTTAAACCAAGTTTGAATAATGAACCTAGGGATATAGAATGAAGCCGAGTCGTATTATTGCCGCTGTCACACTGTTTAATCTGGCTTCGGTAACACTCGCAATCACCTTGCTATCTTCTGATACAGCCAAAATAGCTGTTGCTCTCGGAGCTCTAGCACTGGGGGCGCTCTTCCAGCTTTTATGCTTTAAGAAAACCTCTTCCGCTGAAAAGCATATGGAACATCTCGTTCGCAACTTTATCAACGACAATGGTGTCGACCTAACGTATCGCTTTAACGAACAAGATAAAAATATTTCTAAGTCCTGCCTACTAATGAATGATTGCTTCGCCGTTATAGAACATATAATTAGTGAAGTATACGCATCTTCTTCTCGACTTCACCCAATGGCAGATAGTTTAAGAGATACCTACGCATCCATGACGCAAAAAGCGACGCTACAACATACTCACGGAGAATACTTAGCCACCTCGATACAGTCTATGTTAGAGATTTCCGCGCGTTTAGATACTAGCTTAGAGCAGATCTACGCATCTGTAGAAAACGCTACAACGGCAGTGAAGCAGACCAGATTAGATACTGACAAAAGCCAAGAAAGCCTGCTAACTCTTGCAGATAACATCAAAAAGACCAATGAACAAATAGAGTTGCTCAAAACAGACAGCAACGAAATTAGCTCAGTGCTTGAAGTTATTAATGCTATTGCAGAGCAGACCAATTTACTTGCGCTAAACGCTGCGATTGAAGCAGCACGAGCTGGCGAGCTAGGCAGAGGCTTTGCCGTCGTTGCTGATGAAGTTCGTAATTTAGCGGCAAGAACAAGCCAATCTACAAAAGAAGTAAGTCTGGTTATCAGAAAAATTCAATCCGGTACAGATTCTGTTTACGCACTCATGCAAGCAGCACTAGAGGAAACAGATAACACGGTAAAATTAAGCGAAGCCTCTACAAAAGAGGTTGACGAAATAGAAAACGCGATGCTCTCTATCAACCAAATGTCTCACGATATTCATCGACAAGTTGGAGAACAGAAGCAAGCCTCTGACGAAGCTCAAGAGAGCATAGAGTCAATGGTGCACCTGAATTCAGATGCACTTTCAAGTACAAGAATACAGGCTGTCTCCAATCGTGACCTCATAGCACTATCGCAAAGTATTCATTCCAAGTTATCCATGTTTAAGATTTCAGATTACACCCCGGAACTAGACACCAGAAAAGACAGTTCACGGGTATCAATCAGTAATATTGAGCAACCTGAAAACTCAAATGTGGGGAATGCTGATGATATAGAACTATTTTAGGACGCTAAAGACTCTTTAGATTTTAGCTGATCGCACATCGCTAAGAACAAAGACTGAAACTGATCTTCATTTCCTTGCTTTAACACTTTTTCAAATTCTATGGCTATACTTGCCAGTTCGGGAAATTCAAACATAGATGCCGCCCCCGCCAACTTATGGCAAATAGCCTGGAGTGTGAGCAGCTCTTTATTTTGCCAAGCATCAATTAGTAAATAACGCTCTTGTTCAAAAGTACTTGCGAAGCTATCTCTTAAGTCCGATAAATCGATATTAAGCTCATATGCTTTGCCATGCTCAAAGTTCAAATGCGTATTCAGAGCTCCCAGCAATTCATTTTTATTAATCGGCTTGCCAATATGTCCATTGAATCCAGAATCAATATATGATTTGACTTCTTCCATCAGTACATTAGCGGTTAGCGCGTATATCGGCCCAGAATAGCCAGCAGAACGAATAATCCTTAATGCTTCGACACCATCCATTCTTGGCATTTGAATGTCCATAAGCACCAAATCAGGAAAGTCACTAAGACACTGTTCAACCGCTCGAGCACCATTTTCGGCTACAATGACCGTCGCCCCCGTCCGCTCGATCATACGAGAGAATAATTGGCGGTTTTCAGGGTGATCCTCTACAACCAACACAGTACCTGATAACAAAGGTTGCTTTAGCTGAGGTTCTTGCGCTTCAGTGGCCGCGACATTGAGATACACAGTACAAGGTACATGAAAAGAGAAGATACTGCCTTTATCAATAATGCTTTGAACTTTTATTTCACCATTCATCATATGCGCAAGCTGGCTCGACAAACTTAATCCGAGCCCAGAGCCACCAAAGCGCCTTGTTATGCTGTTGTCAGCTTGTTGGAAATTATCAAAAATTCGGCCTATCTGCTGCTCAGTCATGCCAATACCTGTGTCCTTCACCACAAACTGTAAGCCATGGTGCGTTTCAGATACTTCTAATTCAATACGGCCTTTTTCGGTAAACTTTAGGGCATTACTTAGCAAGTTTATTAGTATTTGTTTTACTCGAATGTAATCTAAACGCACGTAAGCGTTAGCCCTGACCTGGTCACAAACGATAAACTCTAATTGCTTACTCTGGATATTTTGTTGAAACATATCGCATAAGTCCGCAAGTAAGCTGCTTACCGAAAACTCTGTTGATTCAAGCTCTAAGCGCTCAGCTTCGATTCGACTTAGGTCAAGAATATCATTGACGAGATCTCGTAAGTGTAACCCTTGATTATAGATAGTTCTGACTGAAGCTTGTGCCTGAGCATTTAAATCTTGTTCGACCAACAAGTCTTCTGCATGTCCCAGCACCGTAGTAAGTGGCGTTCTGATTTCATGGCTCATGTTTGCTAGAAATTGACTTTTCACTTGATTTGCCGCTTTTAACTCATCCGCTTTTTGCTGAAGCTCAGATGTTCTGAGTGCGACTTTTTGACTTAGCTCCAGTTTTGCTCTTTGCTCAATCTTACGTCGGTAAAGTGCGAAAGTTGTCAGTAAGGTTAATAGTGCAATGATAACACCCAACAATTGTAACTGGCTGCGCTGCTCTTCTTTCAGTAGCTGTAATTTTTGCTCTTGCTTGAGCACTTCAACTTCTCGAGAAAGCTCACTCGCTTCATACTTAGCACGATAATCATTGATTCGCTTAAGCACGTCATCATTCATTAAGCGCTTTTGCGCTTCCAGATTTTGCGAGTCATATTCTCTAGCTTGTTGTATATTACCTTGAGCAGCCTCAATTAGCGCTAGTAAACGTAGCGACATTCGCTCCTTCTTCTGCTCGTGCATCAATCGGCTGGCAGCTAAACTTTGCTCAGCATTCGCTAAGGCTTCTACAAGTCTGCCTTGTGCAAAAAATATTTGTGCTAATGTATATTGCGCCTCCATAACATTAGCGGGGTTTTGAGCCTTTTCAGCGTAATAAAGTGCAAAATTCGCCTCTTTTTCAGCAACGTCAAGCTGATCTAAGGAATAGCTAAGAAGTGCGAGGTTAACGTATTCGTACGATAAATGGCGAACATCATTTTGAGCTTCATAATACGTAATGGCGGCCTGATAAGAAGCTTTAGCCAATTCAGGCTTTTTCGTTTCCGTATACAGGACTCCAAGATCTGCATGAGCAAGCGCGACACCATATTCATCACCCAATTCATTAAAAGCTTTAAGCGCGGTATGTAGCATCTCCTCCGCTTTATCGTAGGCAGCTTGACGAATATAAACCCCTGAAATATTGAGTAGAATGTCAGCGTGATCTTGAGCATTGCCAAACTCCTGATAGAGCTCGTCCGCTTTTAAATAGTTTTGTAGTGCAAGATCTAAAGTAAAGTTTTTAAAGTAGGCCAACCCTAGGTTGCTGTGTAAGTTAGCCATTTCAATAGGGATATTACGCTGCTCAGCCAGCGCTAAAGCACGAGAGTAAAACTCTATTGCCTGTTGGTATTGACCGAGATAGAAATTACAGATCCCTTGTAGCTTAACAGCAGTAAAGTGGTTGTCAGTTAAGGGCTCTGACTGGGTGATTAATTCTAGCTGACTAAGAAAAGCTAGTGCATCTTTAAACTGATTGTGACTATAAGCAGACTTACCAAGGCTAAACAAAATGTCCACTTTTTTCTCTTTTCCGAGCTTTTTCTCAGCGAGAAGTTCCTTGCCTAGAATTTTTTTTTGTTGCCAATTCGTAATCAGCTTCATTTCCGTAATGCGTTCAGTGAGTGAAGTATTACTCACTGCATATTCCGCATGAAAAGTAGTAGAGAGATAAAAACAACACGCAAACACAGATCTGGGCTTTAGTAGCCTCGATAAATTCATTGTTGCTCTCCATTGCTTATCATTTAGTCTGCGTGGTAGTGTGAAGATACACCAAGACTAAAGAGGCGACAATGTTCAATCCGCTTACAGATGTTATTTTTAAATTAATTTGTCAAAATCAATCTTTAAAAGTACACACTATTGCCGCCGCTCTGATGGAACAACAGCAACTACCTCGCCTTGATGAAGATGAAAATAAAAATCTCTTCAAGCGCAACTTTCTGATCATGAATGCCCTGTACCAACTTCAGCAAGAAGTATTCGCTGAGGGTCAATACCTGCATGTTGAAGCGCTCAATGTTTATCTAGCTCCACGACTAGGTGAACATCAATTAGCATTAGATGATCCGCTCAGAAGCTACTATTTAGATTGGCAACACTATGAAACCAGCAGTGAAGAAGTGAGTGCTCTGTTGGATAACTTTTGGCAGCGCTTTGCATTCAATGGCGCTCGCCAGCGAATTAATATCAAGGCTGACGAATTAAACGCGATTAAAACACGCTGGCGACTGCCTAACGGATATGATCGCAGGATGTTAAGTCAATGTTGGAGAAAACTGGCCCTGACTCATCACCCAGATAAATCAGGTGATGAGGAGACTTTCAAACGCTTAATGAACGAGTATGAGATACTTAAGCAGACCTTAAGCACGTAGGGCTTTATAGCGCTTATTTTTAATTTTGCTATTGTTAAGCTTTCGTAGTGCAGGCTTAACTGCCTCGCGTTTTACAGCTACGAAGGTTTGTACATCATATATATTGATTTTACCAATTTGTTTAAAGTTAATGCCCTCTTCACCTGTCAAGCTGCCGACGATATCTCCTTTGCGAAGCTTTTGTTGCTTTCCACCTTCAATCATGAGGGTCACCATATTCGACTTATAGGCTGGTTTTTCGAGCAGTGAATGGCCCGGCAACGTGCCATGTTTTAGCTCTTGACCATATATTTCCGCCAACTGTTTTATTTTGAAGGCTTCTTTTTCTCCATAAAGAGATACTGCGATACCTTTGTGCTCACCCCGGCCCGTACGACCAACACGGTGAATATGCGTCTGTGGCTCAAGCGCCAAATGATAGTTAACCACAAGCTCAACTTCCTCAACGTCGAGCCCTCGAGCGGCCACGTCAGTGGCAACCAAAATATTGGCACTCTTATTAGCAAAGGTGAGCAATGACCACTCACGCTCACCTTGATCTAAATCGCCATGTAACTCGACACAAGCAAGTCCGGTTTGGCGTAATTCTTCGAATAGTCGCTTAGTCTCAGCTTTGGTATTACAAAAAACGATACAGCTTTGCGGCTGGTGCTGCATTAACAGCACTCTCAGCGCGTTAAAGCGCATTTTATTGTTGTCTAACTTATAAAAGGTTTGCTTAATGCTGTGGTGTGCTTGTTCTTCTTTTGCTTCAACAAACTCTGGCTCACGCATATATTGCTTCGCCAGTTTCATGATCTTATCTGGGTAAGTCGCACTAAACATTAGTGTTTGTCGAACTTCAGGGACATACACTAAAATGCTTTCTAGCGTTTCAGTAAAGCCCATATCCAGCATCTGATCAGCTTCGTCGAATACCACAGTCTGCGTTTCAGTTAGCATGAGTGAGCCATTAAAAACATGCTCTTCAACTCGACCAGGTGTACCAACAACAATATGCGCACCGTGTTGCAACGCCCGTGTTTGAGGTTCAATTGGCGTTCCTCCGCAGAGTGTTTGCACTTTGACGTTACCAATTAAAGCTGCAATTTTTCTGATCTCTTGTGCGACTTGATCAGCCAACTCTCTCGTTGGACATAACACCAAAGCCTGAACCTCATTGCACTCGGGCTGCAACTTATTCAGCAGCGCAAGTGAAAACACCAGTGTTTTACCAGATCCGGTTTTCCCTTTCACGACTAAATCTCGTCCAGTCAGCGCCGGCGCTAAACTCACAGACTGTACTGCTGTTGGCACCATGTAGTTAAGATCTACAAGGCGCTGAGCAAGCGCTTGGTTTAGAGGTAATTGAGAAAATGAAGTGATCGACACAGTGCTTTCCTATTCGCTATCTTAATCGCGTATTTTATACCAAATGTGTAAATTCGCTAACCGCTTTACTCTATTATTCCAAGATAAAGCGCCCCTAGATTGTGGATGAATTATCCTCATCGCAATACACGGACTTACATCACAATTTATGCTTTAATCTCTCGGTAACTCCATTTTTACCAAGGATTATCATGAAGTTTAAATCACTATTGGCATTTGGTTTATTAAGCGCAGGTTTGAGTACAGCACTGCAAGCCGAAGAATTTACTACACAACAATTAGAACAAGTTAAACAAGTTAGAGAAGCCGCAAGCCACAGCAACCTAAGTTGGCAACTACTAGAATCCCTCACCACAGAAGTAGGCCCACGCTTACCAGGTACCGAAAATGATAAAAAAGCGGTAGCTTGGGCAAAGAAACAATTTGAGCAACTGGGCTTTGACAAAGTCTGGCTTGAGGAAGCGACCTTTCCTGAATGGCGCCGCTACCATGAGTCTGCAAAAATCCTGATACCGAGCGAACAACCGCTACACCTTACAGCGCTCGGTAACAGTGTCAGCACACCAAAAGATGGCTTAAGTGGCGAAGTCGTGTTGTTTGAGACCCTCGATGAGCTGATTGCTTCGCCAGACAATAGCTTAAAAGGTAAAATAGCTTTTATTAATTACCGCATGAACCGCGATATTGATGGTAATGGCTATGGACCGGCAGTAAGAGCTCGTAATAGCGGCGCCGTAGAAGCGGCTAAAAAAGGCGCTATCGCCTATATGATGCGCTCAGTCAGCACCAGCCACCACCGCTTCGCGCACACTGGCGGCAGTCACTATAAAGCGGGAGTGACAAAAATCCCGTCCACTGCAGTTGCGAACCCAGATGCGGATCAGCTAGCACGCCTTATCAACTCTGGTCATGCCGTTAAAGTCGCGCTAAATATTCAAACTGAGGACTTAGGTGAAGGAACCAGTTATAACGTCATCGGTGAATTCACGGGTACTGAGTTTCCAGAGCAATATGTCTTGATTGGTGGTCACTTAGACTCTTGGGATCTGGGTACTGGTGCACTCGATGATGGTGCTGGTGTTGCATTAACGATGGCGGCAGCTAAGCATATTGCCGATGTAAAACGCCCTAAACGTAGTGTCCGCGTAGTCCTATTTGCAGCAGAAGAACTCGGTCTTTGGGGAGCAAAAGCTTATTTTAAAAAGCATCAGGCAGAATTAGACCGCATCGTAGCCGCATCCGAGTCCGATTTTGGTGCAGATGTAGTGTATGCGTTTGAATCAAACGTAAATGCCGCTTCCTTACCGGTTGTGCGTGAGATTGCAAAGCAATTGGCACCACTTGGCGTTACTTATATTGGCAAGAATAGCGCACATGGTGGTCCTGACTTAATTCCGCTGAAAAATGCTACATCAGCGCCAATCTTCGCTTTACACCAAGATGGAACCGATTATTTTGATTATCACCACACAGCTGATGACACGCTTGATAAAGTCGATCCAGAAAAACTAAAGCAAAATACCGCGGCATACGCCGTATTTGCCTTAATGGCAGCCGATGCCAAAACGAAAATGGCAGGGAAATAAAATCTTACACTTATGGGGACAAGTACACTTGTCCCCTACACTCAAGTTGCCTACCTTAGACATACCCACACCTAACTAACTAATAGAATATGGAAATCAAAAGCGTATTTTTTTCGTTTTACGACACAATATTCAACTTCATCAGTAAATATAAAGTTGCCGTGTCGGCACTAATTGTGGTCACTATTGCATTTTACTTTTATAACCAGCATCAACAACAAATCGCTAGTTATCAAACATACTTAGCATCCCCACAAATCGATGACCTGATTATTTTTGACGCTGGCAAGAACACTGGGCAAGTTTATGATCCTGCTTTTCAGATATTACAAATTACTGAGCTGACAGATGACAACATTGAAGTGAAGGAAAGTGCCTACACTTATCGAACAATGCGTAACATCACCCGAGATATCCGTGTCAGCATGCTAATGACCGATCATTATTTTAAGCCACAAAGGCTGACGCTAGAAAAAGACAATCTATTAGACTTACTTGACGATGAAACCATAGTCTCCGTATACAGGCCTGTAGGGATCCATGTACTCGGCGGCGTTGTTAGACAAAGATTTAAAAAGCCGAAGCCACTATATAATGGACCTAAGATCTCTGCACAGAACCAAGAAGCAATTCACGCTTACAGCCAAGGAAACTTTGAAGAAGCAAAAACGGGATTTGCAGCAGCAGCTAAAACCGGCAACCCTTGGGCACAATATAACTATGGGACAATGCTTCGCGACGGTGAAGGCGGTGCAAAAGACATTAAAAAAGCGATCCACTGGCTTAAACTTGCCGCAGAGCAAGGTAATCATAAAGCACAGACAGCTCTGGCTAAGTTATGCCAAGACCACCCCTGTTAACTGTGACTTTGCTTGTGATACTGCACAGTCAAAACGTTTGCTTCAAACTCTTGTTGTGCCACCGGTTTAGAATGAAAATAGCCTTGTGTCATATCACACAGTAAATTCTTTAAAAACATGCATTGTGCGGGGGTTTCAACCCCTTCTGCAATGACCCTTAAGTTCAATTTATGCGCCATCAATATAATCGCACTGACGAGCGCTTTATCTTCTTCATCTTCGGGTAAATCACGAATAAAGGTTCTATCAATTTTCAATTTAGAAAGCGGGAAGCGCTTGAGATAACTCAACGACGAATATCCAGTACCGAAGTCGTCAATCGCCAGTTCTACACCAATTTCTCTTAATGCTTTTAATTGTGACAATATTTTGTCTGAGTTTTCAACTAGTACTGACTCTGTGATTTCCAATGTCAGATATTTAGCTTCTAGTCTGGTGTCTTTAAGTACTTTTCTTACTAATGCAACCATATCTTGGCGTTTAAACTGGATACTAGAAACGTTAACTGCAATAAATAAGGGTCTACCGTAGTTGTCTTGCCAAGCTTTAACTTGAGAACAAGCGTGATACAGCACCCATTCTCCAATGGGTAAGATAAGCCCTAGTTCTTCGCAAACGGGAATAAATTGCTCTGGAGAAACATGGCCTAGCAACTCACTTTTCCATCTTAACAACACCTCGCAGCCAACGAGGTCGCCTCTACCAAGCTGTGAAAAAATAGGTTGGTACACCAGTGATAATTCTCGATTAGACAGCGCTTTGTGCAAGGCACTTTCTAACACGCTACGCGCTTTGGCATGTTGATGCATCGCTGAAGTATAGAATTGAAAACAGTCGCGACCATGCTCCTTCGCTTTATACATTGCACTATCGGCATTACGTAGCAAGATTTTTCGATCGGTGCCGTCATCTGGGTAAAGCGTGATCCCCATACTACCGGATACATAAGCTTCGTGCCCTTCCAAATGAAAAGGGTTGGCTAGTGCACGTAAAATCTTAGTCGCAACCTGCTCTAAATCACTGATAGAACTTATATCTTGTAGCAATAACGCGAACTCATCCCCACCTAATCTTGCAACGGTATCAGAACTGCGCACGCACTCATTAATACGGTTTGCAGCTTCTTTGAGTAGTAGATCACCAATATGATGTCCAAGCGTGTCATTCACTGCTTTAAAGCGGTCAAGATCGATAAAACAAATTGCAAAGCGCTCTTCTAGCTGAGCTGCTCGTTTTAACGCTAAATCAAATTTAACGTGATAATGATGGCGGTTTGCAAGACCTGTCAAACTATCAAAGTTGGCTTGCTGCCACATCAACTGTTCGTTACGTTTTCTCGAGGTAATATCACTGAATAACGCAACATACATATCAATTTCCCGAGCATCGTTAAATACTGCAGATACTTGCAGCCAACTCGGATAAATTTCACCATTTTTGCGCTTGTTCCAAATCTCTCCCTCCCAATGGCCTTTGTTAACCAAGTCATCATATAACGCGTTGAAAAAGCGCTCATCGTGACGTCCAGAGTTCAGGATTGATGGAGTCTCCCCTATCACTTCATCCATGCCAAAGCCTGTAATTTCGCTAAATGCACGATTTACCATTTGGATTTGATTATGTTTGTCGGAGACCAACACACCTTCAGAGGTTGTCGAAAATACCGTACTTGCCAAGCGCTGTTCTCTTTCGTTCTCAAGCTCTTCCGTAATATCTTGAATAACATAGATAAAACCCAGTTTTGCTTGTGTTTCACTTACCACCGGGGCACAAGAAACCCGCACATTGCGATAACCAAAACGCGCATCAAGTTGGCACTCAAGCGTTCCTTCCGTTAGCAGCTTTTCACTATCAAGCACATCAAATAAGGTATAAATAGATTTTGATTTTAACGCTTCTAAACTATCAAAATCCTTTAACACTGAGCCATTAGCGGCTTCAATGTGATGAGTTTCATCCGTAAACACCAGATATGCTTTAATACCATCAAAAATGGCACTGAGCTTCGCACCTTGGTCTTGTGCTCGCTGATTGGAGCGCCTTAGCCTGACCAAAACGGTCATCAATACCGCCATCGATAGAATAAGCACAGCAATTACCGCAGTTAACAAAATGACCTGTACCATATTGGCTTGCTTGATTTTTTCAGTCTGCAGCATGACCTGTTGTTCAAGATTGGCTTGGTAATGCCAAAGATCTTGCTGTAGCTTACGCTGCTCACTCATATCTTGAATGATAGAAAGTAACCTTGGTTTACCATCGCTATCTTCAAACGGCGTTGAGTGAACACTCACTGTTTTAGTACTACCGTCTGCAGTTTGATGTTGGAAGATAAAATAATTGCGGCCTTCATTTAATGCCGCTTGACGCTCATTGGCAACCTGCTCGGCGGTAAATAAGTTGATATCTTGAATGACTTTTGATTCTAGTACCGCCTCGCTATAACCATAGAATGCGGCAGCAGTCTTATTGGCATCCAAAATTTTTCCAGACGTGGGCTCGATGATCAACATCACCGCGCTATGATTAGAAAAAGTATAATATGGTAACTCGTTAGCTGGTGCTGAAATACAAAACAGCAACAGCAGCCCCCCGAGCAATTTTGACATCAACTTCAAACTCAGACCCCTCAGGATATCGTTTTATGCAACCGCGGCGACTATAGCGCAAAGGGTATGTGAGCTACATCGAAAGTCGATTTTTGCTTGTTTCATATCAAAACAACTCAACACACACATCTTTTTATAACAATTTATACACTTGCTCCGGCGTACTGACAAGCCAATACGCTCTGAAAGTGTAGTCTATTTCGCAATAGTGTAGACGCAAAAGTGAGTCACTAAACCTTTTCACCATCCCATCCGTACAGCTAGGAAAAATATGCCTAGTTGATATACTAGGCCAAACTCAACTCACAGTGCGCCGATGAAATACCAAGACTTACGAGATTTTATAGCCCAGCTTGAAAAACAAGGAGAACTTGTTCGCGTCAAGCAGCCCATTTCCACCAAACTAGAAATGACTGAAATTGCAGACCGAACGCTGCGAGCAGGTGGACCCGCTATCCTATTTGAAAACCCTGTTGGTTATGACATTCCGGTACTGGCTAACCTCTTTGGCACACCAAAGCGCGTCGCAATGGGGATGGGACAAAGCGATGTCAGTGAACTAAGAGAAGTCGGCAAGTTACTCGCTTTTTTAAAAGAACCCGATCCACCGAAGGGAATTAAAGAAGCCATTGGCCAGCTACCGGTATTCAAACAAGTGTTGAATATGCCAGCCAAAGAAGTGAAAAAAGCCCCATGTCAGGAAGTTGTACTGAGCGATAATGAGGTTGATCTCACTAAACTACCTATTCAACATTGCTGGCCTGGTGATGCCGCACCTTTAATTACATGGGGGTTAACGGTAACCAAAGGTCCTTATAAAAAGCGTCAGAACCTAGGGATTTATCGTCAACAGCTATTGGGTAAAAACAAAATTATTATGCGCTGGCTATCACATCGTGGCGGTGCGCTTGATTTTCAGGAGTGGTGCAAAGAGCACCCCGGCGAACCGTATCCGGTATCTGTTGCACTTGGCGCTGATCCCGCGACGATTTTAGGTGCGGTAACCCCAGTTCCAGATACGCTAAGCGAATACGCATTTGCAGGTCTACTGCGTGGTAGTAAGACGCAGGTTGTTAAATCAATTTCAAACGAACTGCAAGTACCAGCGAGTGCCGAAATCGTCTTAGAAGGATATATTCAACCGGGCGAGCTCGCGCCAGAAGGCCCATATGGCGATCACACCGGCTACTACAATGAAGTTGACGACTTCCCTGTAATGACTGTCACTCATATGACACATCGCAAAGATCCTATTTATCACAGCACTTATACGGGCCGCCCGCCTGATGAGCCAGCTATTCTTGGTGTTGCGCTCAACGAAGTATTCGTGCCGATTTTACAAAAGCAATTTCCGGAAATCGTCGATTTTTACCTTCCACCAGAAGGCTGCTCATACCGCATGGCGGTCGTCACCATGAAAAAGCAGTATCCGGGTCATGCTAAACGCGTGATGATGGGCGTATGGTCTTTCCTTAGACAATTTATGTACACCAAGTTTGTCATTGTTTGTGATGATGATGTAAATGCTCGCGACTGGAATGATGTGATTTGGGCGATAACAACACGTATGGATCCCGCAAGAGACACCACCTTAGTTGAAAGCACGCCTATTGATTATCTCGATTTTGCTTCCCCTGTGTCCGGACTTGGTTCTAAAATGGGTATGGACGCAACCAACAAGTGGCCGGGTGAGACCGACCGTGAATGGGGCGAGCCTATCGTTATGGATCCCAAGGTTAAACAACACGTTGACGAAATTTGGGATACCCTAGGGATCACCATCAAATGACATATATCATCTAACATTGTGCACTCAGCTATGCTAGAGTGCACAGACTTTAGCCACGTGCTTAATAAAGGTAACACATGCAAGTATTAGCAGCAGAGGTTGTCTCAATTACACCTCTTACGGAATTTGTTCACAAAGTTATATTAAAACCTGAAGAAGCGGTGCAATTCGAAGCCGGCCAGTATCTGCAATTGGTACTTGGTGAAAAAGACAAACGTGCTTTCTCGATTGCCAGCAGCCCTTCAAAAACAGAGCAGTTAGAGTTACATATCGGTGCTTCTGGCGCAGACTCTTATGCCATGCAATCACTAGATCACCTACGTAACGCTTTTGATACAAAGCAAACCGTTGCATTAGAAGTTGGTCTTGGCGTATCTCAGATCCGTGTTGATCAAGCGCGTCCACTAGTTCTACTTGCCGGCGGCACTGGGTTTTCTTATGTCAAATCTATGGCCGATCACTTGGCTGAAACAGGTTACGACCAACCTGTTTTATTTTATTGGGGTGTAAAAGAAGAATCTGCGCTATATGCAAAAGCGGAGATGGAAGCTTGGGCCGCCTCAAATAAACACTTTCAGTTTATTCCTGTGGTAGAAAATGCCAGTGAAGCATGGCAAGGCCATCGCGGCTTCGTTCATCAGGCTGTGATGAAAGATATCGTTTCTTTAGAACCGTACAGTATTTATATGGCTGGCCGCTTTGACATGATAGGTATCGTGCGTGATGACTTTATCAATCATGGTGCTGAGCGCGACTTTATGTACGCCGACGCTTTTGCGTTTATTAAGTAACCTGAGCTGCGGATAATTAATGCCTTTCTAGCAGCCAGTTTTAGCGCTAACTGCGTTGAATTCACTTCCAATAGCCAGCTATTGGTGCGTAAATTCGCCTTATTTTCCCTAAAACTCTCTGGCTAGACAAGGAAAAAACTAAGTTGTGCTTTAGAAACAATGAGTTGGAACATTCCTTATCCAAACCTCAGGTTAAGTAACTTAAGCCAAGTTATTTAATAGCAGTTTATCCAATGTGTGGCTGGCCTTTAGTCACACATTGAAAAAACAGAATAAACCAATCAAAATAATCCATTTTACCAAAGCAGTCTCACCCGCTACTCTCATATTACACACAAACACCGCGAGAAATATGATGAGTAAACTCTATGTTCGTGACATCATGTCACCCGATTTCCCACAGTTAACCGCCGAGACCGAACTAACCGACGCGATTAGTTTGCTACAAAAGCATCATTTAATTGGTGCGCCAGTGATAGATGCACAGCGTCATCTTGTTGGATTTATTTCAGAGCAGCAGCTACTCAAGCCTTTGCTTAATTCCAGCTACTTTTGTGATGGTAAAGTACAGCTGAGAGACTTACTGGCTACGCCTGCCCTCAGTATCGAAGCTGCAACAACCGTTGTCGACCTTGCACAACGTATGCAGCAAAATAGTCCTAAGGTTTATCCCGTACTCAATGAAGGCAAAGTGATTGGAATTGTGACACGTAGCCAAGTCGTTGCGGCGCTAAAAGAGAGTTATCTTAGCTGTGCGGGGTGATCCCACACAGCAATTTCAGCCTACGCTTTCTTTGCAAGCAACGCTTTTTTATCAGCTTCGCTTAAAAAGGCAATCTCAACCGCATTGCGCTGCGCTTTATGGATATCACTCAAATCTAAACCTGCCGCCGCAGCTGCATGGCTATACTCGTTGTCCAACTCGATACCTTGAACCGCAGGGTCATCGGTATTGATGGTTGCCAATACACCATGATCTAAAAATGCTTTCAATGGATGCGTGGTTAAACTTTCGACAGTACTTGTTTGGATATTACTGGTTAGGCAAGACTCGATCCCGATACGATTATCACGTAAATAGTCCATCAGAGCTGGGTCATGGATTGCTTTAACTCCGTGACCGATACGTGTTGCACCAAGTTCTTTAATGGCTTGCCAGATACTTACCGCGCCCTCAGCTTCGCCAGCATGTACCGTCACACCAAGGTAAGCATCGCGAACCTGCTTATAATGTTCAATAAACAGCTCGCCCGGGAAGCCCAGCTCGTCACCCGCGAGGTCAATCGCAACCAACTGCTCTTTAAAGGCAAGTAGCGCGTCTAGCTCATATTGGCATTTCTCAACACCAAATGTGCGTGACATAATCCCGATCAGGTTAACCTTAATGTCTTGGCCTTTAACTGCACTTTGTACACCGTCGACTACGGCTTCAACAACGCCCTGCGGGTGTAGATTATGGGTTTTTGCCATGTAGTAAGGGCTAAACCTTAGCTCAGTGTAATCAATACCTTGTGCAACTGCGTCGGCAACATTTTCAATCGCAATGCGGCGACAAGCATCGTAGTCACCTAGTACCTTTACGCCCCAATCTAGTTTTTCAAGAAACGCCATTAGATTGGGTGCATTGTCCAACACTTGAACATGCGGGCGTAGACCTTCGAGATCCGTTGCTGGTAAATCCATATTAAACTGCTGGCCAAGTTCTAAAATCGTTGTAGCACGAACGTTACCATCTAAGTGGCGATGTAAATCTAATAGTGGGAGTGTGTTATTGATCATAAGAGACTCGATTTGCAGTTAAAATTTTTGGGATCATACGCACCTAAACTGAGATAGCAAGGACATATGTCAGAATTGAGTATAGCTAACTTTAATACAAAAAAGCCTGCACATTGCTGCGCAGGCTTTTCGTTACGATTTTGCGATTAAATACGCTTTCTCGTAGGTATGCATTTTTTCGTAGGCGAGCTGAGCTTGCTTACTCCAGCGCGCTTCCCAAGGGTTTGCGCTTAAAGAATCAAAGATCTTCGCAGCAAGTTCGTAATCCCCCTCAGCATTGCAAAGGCAAGCCAATGAGAACAGCAACTCCTTGTCATCTGGATGTTTTTTCAATTGCTGCTGCAGTGCTAACTTGAGTTCATTATTACTTTGCGTGCTGTGTTGCAGATAGTCGGCCAGCTGGTGATATTGACCTTGTTTGAGCAGCTTCTTGAGCTCACCCAGCACTTCCGCTATGCGCCCCTGTTGCAGCTTTACCTTATTAAGGGCTGGTATTGCATGCGCTTTTACTGCCTTAGGTAGCATATTAAACAAAGTGTCTGCTTGCTCTGGGGCTATCACAAACATGCGCTCGAACACACTCTGCCACTGTGTATCACTCCAGTTAAGCTTTTTATGCCACTTCGCGATTTGTGCAGCAGCCAGCTCGGGTTGCTTAGCCTGTAGGCAAGCAAAAATGTAACCGCTAAGCACCGCTGAAGTTGGTTTAGCCGCAGACATTTTATCATCAAGTAAAGCCAACGCCTGTTCACTATTATTTGCCTCTAACCATAGTGCCGCAAGCTGTCC
Source organism: Pseudoalteromonas sp. NC201 (assembly GCF_002850255.1). Classification (NCBI taxonomy): domain Bacteria; kingdom Pseudomonadati; phylum Pseudomonadota; class Gammaproteobacteria; order Alteromonadales; family Pseudoalteromonadaceae; genus Pseudoalteromonas; species Pseudoalteromonas sp. NC201. Next base: position 87,556 of record NZ_CP022522.1, on the reverse strand, counting down.
TTGGTTGACATCCGATATTGCTTCTAGCTCCGTATTCGCTTTGACAATATCTCCTTGCTTTAACGCCGCTTTGGCTGCGATGGCACGCACATAGTCTTGGCGTTCATCCGGCTGCGGCGTTTTCGTCAACAAGGTTGCGGCTTGTTCCACTTCGCCGTTAATAAATAGCCACAAACTTTCGTTCCATGTTTGTTGCGCTTTTAGTTTACGCTTTCTGGAAAAATGACCTTTCGTATTGACTAGGCGATGCCACGACCAACGCACTACCTTACCCAACAACACGAAAGCGGTGATGGCAAGCAACAGCAAGGTAGTGAAAGACACTATGCTGCCTTCAATCGTGGTTTGATTGAAAGAGATCAACACATAGCCTTTCTCATCAATGAGCAAATGACTGGCGGCTAGCGCGATAAAAATAAGCGCGAAGGTGATGATTTTTGCCATCATTTTAGCCACCCTTTTACTGCTGCTGGGGTGACAAGTTCAATCGGTTCTTGGCGCTGAACTTCACTGCGGCTCAGCTTGTTTAAAGCCTGCTGCATCGCGCTCACAGACGCGTGTTGCGTATCAAAATAACGCGCCAGCGTGTCGGCTGCACTATCAAGCGCACTGAAGTAAATGCTCGCTTGTTGATCTATTAATGCAGTTTGTGCTTGGGTTAAATACGCACGCAGCTGCGTGCGTATAAGCAGCTGCTCGTTTTTATCTAGCAGTGGGTCTATCACCACTTCATCATGGTGACGTATGGTAATAAAGTCATCAACCAATCCCTGCCAAGAGCGCTTTAAGTTCGCTTGCCAATCATCAACCTGTTGCGATAGCGCAGCATCTTCACTCGCAGCCTTTTGCGGAATTTGCTTGGTTTTGATCGTTAGCGTATCAACTTGAGACAATAAACCATGAAGCTCAAAGTAAAGTGACTCCGTTTGTGGCTTAGGCAAGGCCTTCAAAGCCGCAATATCTTTCGCAATCGCCTGCTTAACAGCAGCCGTGTTGGACTCAGACTCTAAGCTCTCTTGCAAGCGCTGCAGGATAGCGATTGCGCCAAGATAATCTTGCTCTGCCGCAACCTTAAATGCAGCAAGGCGCTGTAAATACAATGCTTCAGAGGCCACTGCACCGCTTACTTGCTGCTGCGCCTTGGCAAGCGTCTGCGTTAGCTGGGTTTCCACATGTTGCTGCTGCTCAGCCAATCGCTTTGCGACATTGTCTTGCAGCGAATCAAGCACATTCTCTACTCGTTGAAGTTGCGACTTAGCGCCGCTCAGCTGCGTGTTTAATAGCTGATTTTCAGCGTTAATCGCTTGGTTAGCTAGCAACGCTTGTTGCAACTGTTGTTGCTGTTGCAAATAAACATAGCCAGCACCAGCGCCACTACCCAGCGCCACTAATAATGCAAGGAGCGCAACCTTACTCACACCAGCCTTCGCGTGATGTGGCGTTACGGTTTGCTCTGCTGCTTTTGCAGCTTGCTGGGTATTTGTATTCTTTGTTTGCGATTCAGACTGAGTCATTTTGCGCCCTTGCTGCTTGGTATAGTCGATGATACTCCCTGCGATGGCACGATTATCAGGGCCATGACATACCACAATTTGAGACTGTTCGATGTTATAGGATTGCTGTACATGCTCAGCAATACGTTGGCTCACAACAAAGAAAGTGCGCTGAGCCAACCAATCTTTACTTGCTGACGACTGCGTATTAAAAATCGCATCCGCTGCACTATTACTGGTAATGACTATACCTTCAATCTGCTGGCTTCGCCAGTGGTCTAACCAGCCATCTGCATTGTCTTTTACGGCAACGCGTTCATAAACCACTAGACTGTCAAGGATGGCCCCCCGCGCTTTTAAAGTTTGCGCAATGACGGGACGCCCGCCTTTCCCTTTGACCAACAATACACGCTTGCCCTCAACAGAGGACAGCTGCGGGAGTGCAAGCAAGCCTTCGGAATCAGGTTGTTTAGGGTATTTAGCCTTGATATTTAGGGTCTGCTGGATAGCATCGGCCGTGCCTTCGCCAACAGCAAAAGCTGCGCAATGTCCGGCTAATGGTACTTCTAATTGGTGAAAGTATCGCACCGCATCTGGCGAGACAAAAATAGCTAACTCGGCTTCGCTTATCATTGCTTTGGCGGTGTCACTCACCGCCACTTCGTTAAGCTGCAATACTGGGCAAATCACTGAGCGAATTTGCTGCTGTGTCAGTAACTCCGATAAAGGTTCTGATTTGCCAACGGGTCGAGTTAGCACAACTTTCATTTAAGCGTCCCTATAAACCTCAGCAAGAATTTTATCTGCACCTTGCGCAAGTAAGGATTCTGCCAATTGAATTCCAAGTTGCTCAGCCTCTGCAACCATACCTGAGCATTCGCCGCGCAAAATTTCGCTGCCATCGACAGCACCTACTAAACCGCGCAAGTGCACCTGATCGCCCGAGACTTCGGCGTAAGCACCGATTGGAACCTGACATCCTCCTTCCAAACGGCGGTTCATTGCCCGCTCGGCAAGTACACGAATACGTGTATCAGTGTGCTCCAGTGGTGCAAGGAATGCTTTAGTTTGAGCATCATCGCTACGACATTCAATGCCGACAGCGCCTTGGCCATTGGCCGGTAATGAATCTTCAGGTTCAATATAACTTGCGATTCTATCCACCATTTCTAACCGGATAAGTCCCGCCGCGGCCAAAATAATGGCATCAAACTCACCCGCATCTAGCTTGGCTAGGCGAGTATTCACATTACCACGTAAATCCTTAATGACTAAGTCCGGACGAGCCGCTCGAATTTGACATTGGCGACGCAAGCTTGATGTGCCAACCACAGCACCTTCAGGCAACTCTGCCAGTGAGGTATAAGTATTAGACACAAACGCGTCTCTTGGGTCTTCGCGTTCGCAAATAGTATGCAGCTCGAGCCCTTCTGGGAAATCAACAGGTACATCTTTCATTGAATGCACTGCAATATCTGCGCGCCCTTCTAACATGGCCTGCTCAAGCTCTTTGACGAACAACCCTTTACCGCCAATTTTTGCCAGTGGCGTATCTAAGATCTTGTCGCCTTTCGTCGACATCGGCACGAGCTCTACTTTTAGATTCGCATGGTGTTTTTCAAGCTCTGCCTTAACAAATTCGGCTTGCCATAGCGCCAAAGCACTTTTGCGCGTTGCAATACGTAATATGGAAACTTGTTCTGTCATGATTTGCCTTTCATTTATTGCAGCGTTATTGCCGCTGCAAATAGTTAACTATGTGGTGATGGCAGTCAGTCACATGCTGCCATACACAATACTGCGAGTAAGATTATTGCTGACTATTATCCACAATGCGGAACGTCTTTTGGGCAAGCAGTTGTCCAGACTGCGTCACCACCTCAACACGCCAATCTCCGGTTTGACTCGGCATGACGTTCTTACTTGAATAAGTACGATAGCGCGCAGCTTGGATAGGAAGCTCCACTTCTGCCATCAGCTCGTCTTGATGAAACCACAAATGCGACACCACTTGATCTTTAAGCGCGTGTACTTCAGTAAAAAAGTAAAGCTTGTCACTAAACTGAGTGGTCGCAATTACGTCTTTCAACACGTTCGTTGGTTCGCGGTCATCAATCATGGTAGTGAGTACAGCACGGCTGATAAATTGCGTGTCGATTTTTGCCCCTAGCGCGACACTGGCTATGCGCGCTTCAGCATCAAATTGATTTTTAGCTTCAGCCCTTGTTTCTGTTTCTGTTTCTGTTTCTGTTTCTGTTTCTGTTTCTGTTTCTGTTTCTGTTTCTGTTTCTGTTTCTGTTTCTGTTTCTGTTTCTGTTTCTGTTTCTTCAGAAGCTTGTTGCTGTTCTTGGTCTAGTGCAATGACTTGAGCGACCTCTATTGAGGTCGTCGCGGCACCAGTAGGGGTGAGTTCGGGCGTCGTTAAAACGGTATCAGGTGAGGTATCCGCACTTAGCTGCTCGCCCTCGCGCTCTTCATTAGAGTCTACTGATTCAGGAGAGTCATTCAGTGATGTATCGGTTTTTGCAATAGTGGCATGCATAGGTACTGCCACTTGGACATCATCTTCATCTGCGTTGACGTTATCCACGACACCATAAACACCCGCGGTTGCAATGCCAGCAAATGCTGCCGTTGCCATAAAAATGCGTTTCCAGTGCCATTGATAGGTCACCGCTGAGGGCTCTGAGGGTTGCTTACTCACCGACGTTTTTATGACAATCTTTTGTGACATTGCTTTGCTCCTGTATCTGTCACCAGTACCTTATACCACTTAATATTAATCGCTCAGTCTCGTAATTAACCAAGCGCGAATGGCTTTTAACTCTTCAAGACATACCTGATGCTCCATTGGGTAGTCTTGCCAACTCACTTCATAGCCTTGCTGTTGTAACGTGTTAAATGCGTGCTCACCTGCAAACATAGGCACGACAGGATCAGCACTGCCATGCGCCATAAAAATAGTAAGCTCGCTTTGCTGTGCTTCTGCGCTGAGCTTTTCAGGCACGCACATATAAGTTGATAGTGCCATGACACCAGCCAATTTAACAGTTAAACGCGGTGCAAGGTGGAGCGCAATCACGCCCCCTTGAGAAAATCCAGCTAGGATAATACGGTGAGCTGGAATACCTTTATCTAACTGTGCCTGAATTAACGCTTCAACCTGAGCTGATGAGTCTCGCACACCTTGTTCATCCGCTCTTTTATCCAGATCAAATGATTTAATGTCATACCATGCACGCATCACCATACCACCATTTATAGTGACCGGCTGCTCTGGTGCATGTGGAAAAATAAAGTGTGCACCCAATTCGTCAGGCAGATTTAACTCAGATGCAATGGGTAAAAAGCCGTTACCTGAATCGCCTAAGCCATGGAGCCAAATAATACTCGCTTTATGCTGTCCTTTGGCAGGATAATCTACAAACTCCAACATTAATCGTGCTGCCACTCTATTGCGATATTTGCCTGTTTAGTCGCCGCGTCGCTCATAAATTGCCAAAACTCAGCACCAGAACGATTATCAATCCACTGATCGCCACGCAACTCAAAGTGATGACCATTAAACTTAGTCGCCACCCAGACTTGGTGCAATGGTGCTTGTTTGTTGATAACAATTTTGCTCTTGTCAGGGAATATAATTTCTAGAATTCCCGATGCTGATTCGTAATCTAAATCAGCGTCACAATCATCGATCTGCTCTTCAATAGTCAACATTAGCGCATCGGCTAACTCATGATATTCACTTTCTGTCATCGTGATTTCCTCTTACTGACGCACTGCGGCATGGTGCCTAAGCTTAACTCGCTATTTGAGCAATTTGATGAAGACGAAATTTCAATAGCGAAAAGCTGCTTTTTTTATCAATTCTGTTACTCTGCGATTATAAAGGCACTGACACGAATTATCTAATGAAAGCGACACCTTATAAATTTAGCGTAACGGCACTTGTTTTTACTACTTTAATCGGATTATCGGGTTGCGGTCAAAGCGGTCCGCTTTATTTGCCTGAACAACAGGCTAAAAAATCAAACCAACCGAAAGCAGCACAAGCAAACCAGCCTGAAGCAGAGCAACAGGAGCGTTAAAATGGATTATTTCAATTATCAAGATGGCGAACTATTCGCTGAAGATGTCGCCATAACCACAATCGCCGAGCAATATGGCACTCCTTGCTATATCTACTCGAAGAAGACTTTAGCGCGGCATTATCACGCTTTTACGGATGCCGCAGCCGGTCATCCCCACTTAGTGTGCTACGCAGTAAAGGCGAATTCAAATATCGCCGTGCTGAACGTCTTGGCTCAGCTTGGTTCTGGTTTTGATATCGTGTCGAAAGGTGAACTTGCGCGAGTGCTAAAAGCAGGGGGAGATCCTCAAAAAGTCGTTTTTTCTGGTGTTGCGAAAACGGAAGATGAAATTGCGTTTGCGCTTGAGACTGGGATTAAATGCTTTAATGTTGAGTCGATTGCAGAGCTTCATCGGATCAGTGAAGTGGCAACCAGACTGGATAAAATTGCGCCAATTTCATTGCGTGTAAACCCAGATATCGATGCAAAAACTCACCCCTATATTTCAACCGGGTTAAAAGAGAACAAATTTGGTATTGATATCAAAGCCGCATTTGATGTTTACCAGCTCGCTTATGCCCTACCGGGTTTAAAAGTGGTTGGGATCGACTTTCATATCGGCTCTCAGTTGGTTGAGGTTAATCCATTTTTAGCGGCGTTAGATAAAGTGCTGGCTCTAATCTCTCAACTTGAAAAAGCGGGAATTTACTTGCATCACCTCGATATCGGTGGCGGTCTTGGCGTGCCTTATGACGGTGAAAAACCGCCGCATCCGAGTGCTTACGCTGCAGAGATTAAAGCGCGATTGGCGCAGTTCAATGATCTAGAACTCATTTTTGAGCCTGGTCGAGCGATTGCTGCCAATGCCGGTGTGCTGGTGACTAAAGTCGAATTTATTAAGCCAACCGAGCATAAGCATTTTGCCATTGTTGATGCTGGCATGAACGACATGTTACGACCATCGCTTTATCAGGCTTGGCAAAATATCGTACCAGTCACACCGCGAGACGACGTTGACGCGATAAATTACGACGTGGTTGGTCCAGTATGTGAAACGGGTGACTTTCTAGGTAAAGACCGAGTACTTAAAATTAAGGCTGGTGACTTATTAGTACAGCGCAGTGCAGGCGCGTATGGCTTTACCATGAGTTCAAATTATAACTCACGCCCCCGCTGTGCAGAGGTCATGGTTGATAACAATCAACACCATCTAATCCGCCAAAGAGAGCCGTTAGAATCTCTGTGGCAATTTGAGCAACTACTGCCACAATAATCGACTTGGATACATCCTAGGGGTGCAAAACAAGGCTTAATGCCAAGCAGCTTCCCTAGTCGAGGTATCCATGGCAAAGTATTAGTAAAGTGAGGCCATGGTTTTATACCAAAAGATAACCACTCTATGTTTATAAACTTTTCAAAAATGCATGGTTTAGGCAACGACTTTGTGGTGATAGATAATGTCACCCAAAATGTGTTTTTGTCTCGAGACCAAATTAAGAAGTTAGCAGATCGCCACTTTGGAATTGGCTTTGATCAGCTGTTGATGGTTGAAGCGCCTTATTCCCCGGACTTAGATTTTCATTATCGTATTTTCAATGCCGATGGTAACGAAGTTGAGCAGTGTGGTAACGGTGCTCGCTGTTTTGCTCGTTTTGTCCGCATGAAGGGCTTAACGAACAAACACAAGGTTTGTGTCTCTACAAAGGGCGGCAATATCACCCTTTATACCGAAAAAGACGGCCAAGTTACCGTGAATATGGGCAAACCAAATTTTAACCCACAAGCCATTCCGTTTCGTGCAAACAAACAAGAAAACACCTATATTTTAAGAGCCGACGAACATACGGTGTTTTGTAGCGCGGTTTCTATGGGCAATCCTCATGGCGTGATTATTGTCGATAGTGTAGAAACCGCTGAGGTAGCTACACTTGGACCACTCCTTGAACACCATGAACGTTTCCCACAAAAGGCCAATATTGGCTTTATGGAAGTAGTTTCTCGTGAATACGTTAAGCTACGTGTTTGGGAGCGCGGCGCTGGCGAAACGCTTGCCTGTGGCACAGGAGCATGTGCTGCCGTAGTTGCAGGCATAATGCAAGGCAAGTTAGAAGAAACCGTTAGGGTCGACCTACCAGGTGGCAGTCTTCAAGTGCGTTGGGGCGGTCAAGGTCAAGTAGTGAAAATGACCGGACCGGCGGAGCATGTTTTTGATGGGCAAATCGCAATATGACCATAAAAGAAGCAAATTCGACTGAACAATTAGTCATTGAGTACCTGCGCAAGCATCCTGATTTTTTGCTCAGGCACCCTTATGTGCTATTGGATTTGCAGCTACACCACCAGCAGCAAGGGCTTCCAAACCTTGCTTTGCACCAACAGCGGATGCTCCGCGATGAAGTCAACTCACTACAGCAGCAGATCAAAGACATGGTCCATTATGCAAAAGCCAACGAGCTGGTTTTCAAGCAATTGAGTGAATGCCAATTGGCTATCATGCGTTGTACTGAGTTGAGTGCAATCAATCATACGTTAGCACAGCGCTTTGAGGACCACCCGGACATCCAAGCATGTAAACTCATCAACATCGATGATACGCTTTTGGAACTCGTGTCAGCTAAACTGAGCAGTAACAACTGCTACTTAGGACGACTCAGTCAGTCACAAGCTGAACTCTTGTTTGCCGATATTGAAGTAGGATCGGTAGCACTTTACCGCGTTGATGCGTCAGACAAAGGTCGCTTTATTCTGGCTTTTGCCAGCCGCTCACCAGAACACTTTTCGCCACAGCATGACAATATGTTGATCACGGCTTTTATTCAAACATTATCGCTTAAGCTCGAAGCGCTGGCATGAGCCTAACACCACTATCGGAAGATTGGACGCAACCAGTAACCGCCTTTATGGCACACTTGCGCCACGAAAAGCACTACTCAGAACATACACTAACCCAATACAACACTCAGCTTATTCAAGCAGCGCAGTATTTTTGTGACCACGCCTCTTCTTGGCTAGAAGTCAGTGGCGAGCAAATTCGCCGCTACAGCATGAAGCTTCGCGGTCAAAATTACAGCCCAAGAACCATCAACCTTAAGCTCAGTTGTATTCGGAGCTTATATAAATTTCTCAAGCTCAAGTCACAATCGCAACAGGCAGTCGTCAATCCCGCGCAAGGGATCCGAGGGCCTAAGTTTCAAAAGCCACTCCCAAAGAACCTTGATGTTGACCAAATGGGACAACTTCTGGAAATTCAGGCAGATGATGCGCTTGCCATTCGTGATAAGGCCATGATGGAATTAATGTACTCTAGTGGTTTGCGATTAAGCGAGTTGATTGGCGCAAACCTATTGGATGTCAAAGACGGTGAAATACGCGTGCTTGGTAAAGGCGGCAAGGAGCGTGTTGTGCCTGTCGGTGGTAAAGCGCTAAACGCACTAGCTGATTGGCTCAAAATAAGGCCGCAATTTGCAACATTGGAAGAACCCGCGCTTTTTGTGAGCAAATTAAAGCGCCGGATCAGTCCTCGCCATGTCCGCGCAAGAATGAAAGAATGGGGTTTGAAACAAGGGGTTAGTACACCTATTCACCCCCATAAACTGAGGCACTCGTTCGCCAGCCACATGCTAGAATCCAGCGGTGACTTGCGCGCGGTACAAGAGATGCTTGGACATGCCAGCTTATCAGCCACTCAGGTCTACACCCATTTAGATTTTCAACATTTAGCAAAAGTGTATGATAGCGCTCACCCAAGAGCGAAAAAGCAAAAAGACGAGTAACAATGAGATTCAATAAGCCCATTTCAGACATTGCCGCCATCAGTTTTGATTTAGACGATACACTATACGACAACAGGCCTATTATCATTGCGGCCGTTAACGCCATGACAGCGCACCTGGATACTATTCCCGAGTGGCAAGCGAAAGGGCGATCATTCTGGTCTCAATGTCGAAACGAAACGCTCAAACAAAACAGTGCGCTTGCAGAAGATGTGACAAAGTGGCGTCAAGTGGCACTTGAATGGGGCTTCACGGCACTGGGCTTTGATACCGCAACAAGTAGACAGCACGCACTACGTGCCTACCAAGCCTTTGCCGATGCCCGCAGTAATATCACGGTCAGCGACGCCGTCATCAGCCTGCTTGCTCAGTTACGCAGTCAATATCACATTATTGCTATCACTAATGGTAATGTCGAGATAGATAAATTTAATCTTCGCGATAGTTTTGACTTAGTGCTTCGCGCCGGAATTGATGGCCGCGCCAAGCCTCACCCTGAGCTTTATCAGCTTGCCTGTCAACATTTTAACCTTAAACCACATCAACTTTTACATGTCGGCGATAGCTTGGATACCGATGTACAAGGAGCGCACCGTGCTGGCTGCCCTAGTGTTTGGCTTCGCAACCACTTTACACCATACCAGTACAAAGGATTAGCCAATGTGGAAATCGATGACATACAAATGTTAAAAAAGATGATGTAATGTTTCCTTTCATGCGGTTGCATTCGGTGCTTGAATAACGTACTAATATTGACTTCCAAAAAACGATAATAATGGAAGTGAAATATGTCATCACAGGACACAACAAGTGATACAGGCTTTTTTGGTCATCCAAAAGGCCTGCAAACTCTGTTTCTCACCGAGATGTGGGAACGAATGAGTTATTATGGCATGCGCGCCATGTTAGTACTTTTCATGACAGCCACCTTACAGCAAGAAGGCCTTGGCTTCACCGTTGCCTCCGCCGCCGCAATATATGGCCTCTACACTGGTTCGGTTTATTTCTTAGGTCTACCGGGAGGTTGGATAGCAGACCGTTTATTAGGTGGTCAACGCGCGGTTTGGTACGGTGGTATCATCATCATGTGCGGCCACATCATTCTTGCCATCCCAAGTCAATTTTCCTTTTTTGTTGGTCTTATCTTTGTTGCCAGTGGCACCGGTTTATTAAAACCCAATATTAGCGCTATGGTTGGCCAGCTTTATACCGATGAAGATAACCGCCGTGACAGCGGCTACGCGATTTACTATATGGGGATTAACCTAGGGTCAGTGATCGGCTACGCGGTATGTGGCTACTTTATGGAAAATGTTGGTTGGCACTGGGCCTTTGGTGCAGCCGCGGTAGGCATGGCAATCGGCTTAGTCAATTATCGCCTAACAGACAAACACATCGCTACCGTTGGCTATGCGCCAACTAACCCAATGACGGGGAGTCAAAGTGCTAAAGCTTGGAGTGCGATTGTTTTAGTCATTACGGCTATTGCAGCAATAACGGCAGCGGCGTTTGCAGGTGTTTTTGTGATTAACCCAGTAGAACTCGCCAAATATGTCGCGATTGCTTTTACTGTCACATTCTTTTTGTATTACGGTTATATCTACTTTGGCGGTAATCTTGATGCCGATGAAAAGCGTCGGATGTGGGCACTCTTTTTGGTTTGCGTTGCTTCCACTTGTTTTTGGTCTGGTTTTGAACAAGCGGGCTCATCGCTTAATCTATTTGCCCGCGATTACACTGACAGATTAGTCGGCAGTTTTAGTATTCCAACCGCTTGGTTCCAATCAGCCAACGCTTTCTTCATTATCGTGTTATCTCCTTTCTTTGCTGCGCTATGGATTAACTTGGCTAAGCGCATGATCACGCCAACCTATAGCGTGAAATGTGCGATTGGTCTGATCATCATGGCGAGCGGATTTATTGTGATGTTTTTCGCTTCCCAATATGCAGCTCAAGGCCTACAAGTAGCACCGATGTGGTTGATCACCACTTACTTTTTGCACACCGTGGGTGAGCTTTGCTTAAGTCCTGTGGCATTAAGCGCAGTAAGTAAGTTATCTCCCAAACGTTTTGCAGGGCAAATGATGGGGGTTTTCGTACTGACTTACTCCATTGGTAATATCTTCTCGGGTCTACTCGCTGGTAGCTTTGATCCTAATAATATCGAAGACTTGCCCAACCTTTATCTGCAAATTGCATTATTTACGATCGGTATTGGTGTATTTGTCGGTGTGCTTGGTCTTAAAACCAAGCATTGGGAAAAACAATCTGAAAAGCCACTGACAGAACAAACGGCTTAAACGAATTGGAGATGTAGGAGTGATGACTTCTACATCTTCTCAAATTCAGCAGAAACAAGCTGACCATCATAAGATTTGAAGTGGCCAGCCCACAGCTCGGCTGTGACCTCAATTGTGCCGTAAAAGTCCTCAATCTCTCCTATCAAAGAAGCTTTATTTTCAGGGTCTAAATAATGCACTCCATAAAACTCCCAGGGTGAGAGCACACTTGTCATATCAGCAAGCCCAATTAGATTTGCATTGCTTAGCGACCAAGGCTCAAGTAACTTGAGCGAAGTCACCTTTCCAAGCTTATTTAATTCGATTAACTGGTTACAACCAGTGTAAAACACCGTTTTCGCATCCACGCTTTGCCATTGAACTAGGCTTTGCTGGTGATGTTGTACAAACTCGTCTATCTCGATCTGACCTTTATAGCAACTAAGTGCGGCTGGTTTGGTGACATTAAACTCACCAATCTGTAAGCCAGAAAGCTTAGTTTTTGGCTCTTTGGTGTATTTTCCTTCTTGATAAAACGTCACGCTAGGAAAAGTGTTTTTGATAGCCATCATCACCTTCCCACTCAATGTAACCTTCGTGATTTCAACGGTTTCATCTTGAATATGAATGGCTAGGTTAATGTCGTAAATATTAATAAGATTAGCAAGACTTACAGGCAACAAATTGAAAGCATATTGATAACCAACAAACAGATTGTTTTCGAATAGTAACGCATGATTTCTACCAATGATTGCTAGCTTTTGCCGTTCATTAAGTGGCCAGACAAGGGTAAAGCGCCCCACTTTTTTCTCTGCTTCAGTATAGGTATAGCCTAACCTAATACCAAAGATTTGCTTTTGTGAAATTACCATATCATCAACTTGCGTCTGTTTAGGCACATGTACGTTAGGGTTTGGGTCTATCTCCACGTTAAAGGCAATCCGCTGAGTTTTACCAGAAAACGATGTTGCGGTTATCATGTTATAGTTTTTAGCCGTGATGGCTTCCGAAGTCTCACAGGCAGTGACTGGGTAAGCTACAATCCGACCAGAGACACTTACTTCTTTTGAGGTGTCTTTGATACGCTCTTTGAGTACCACTCTATCAACAATGACGCCGTACGAATAAGCTTGTGCTTTAGTTGACAGCGCTTCGAATAGCTTCATCTTTACATCATCGCTCAGTTTACCCGCTACTTTTCGGACTTGTTCACTACTTGCTTCTCTTCCAGCAACCGCATAAATCGAGCCTGAACTTTGCGCAACTAATTCTATCTGTTGTGTTTTTTCAGTAAGCAGACAGTTACTTCCTTTCATAAATACTTGCGTTGCGCTTGCTGATGTAGACAGCATCCACATACTGACCAACAGAACTTTATTATTCATCGTTACTCTCTGTTTAATTGCTCCTCATTTAACCTAGCGGAAATCGACACAAACCTGTAGTTTTTCATTTGCCTTTGTTACTGTACGAGCACATTTAAAAAGGATGCTGTTATCTATGTCTAAAGTTATGATCACCGGCGCAACTGGTCTACTTGGCCGCGCGCTTTGCCAAGAGCTAAGTAGTACCCATGAAATTTTAGGATGTGGCTTCAGCCGAGCCGCCGCGCCACTTCACAAACTTGATTTGGCTGACCACAATTCGGTTTTAGACTTCTTAGATAGTCACAGCCCAGAAGTACTTATTCACGCAGCCGCAGAGCGCAGGCCTGAGCATTGTGAGCGAGACCAAGCGGCAACGCTTGCACTTAATGTTGCAGCAACCGAGTTCTTAGCCCAAGCCTGCCGCGAAAGAGATATTCGATTTTTCTTTATTAGTACTGACTATGTGTTTGACGGCACCTCAGCACCTTATGTTGAAACAGATATCACTAATCCTGTGAACTTCTACGGTCAAACTAAGCAAGCTGCGGAGCGTGCCATACTGGCAGACAGCGCACTACACACCATAGTGCGAGTGCCTGTATTATATGGCGAGGTAAAAACGCTGGAAGAATCTGCGGTAACCGTTATTGCCAAGCAGCTGTTGACCAACCCTGCTTCAAGTCACGATCATTGGGCCATTCGCTACCCAACCCATGTCAATGATATTGCGCTAACCCTCAAGGATGTTATCGCACAGCCTAGCCTTGGTGGAATTATTCATATCAGTGGCAATCAAGCATTCACTAAATATGAAATGGCGCAGGTCATGGCGCAGGCTTTGCAGCTACCGACGCAAGATCTCATGCCGCTGAGCCAACCGAGTGACGATGCAACAAGACCAAAAAATTGTGCTCTAAAAGACACTAGATTGATTAACATGGGGATCGCCCACCAACGCGATTTTGCAACCGCGGTGAGTGAAGTACTCACGAACCACAAATAACGCTTAGAAGAGGTTATTACGACCAAAGGGCACTTCTAATGTATTGTCATTGGCTGACACTGGGTGCCCTATCATCTCGTCATAAGCACTTTGATGTCTAATCACCATTTCCATGTAGCTAATATCAAGCAGGCGTTTTTGAATTTGCAGCGGGTTATGTGCTTTTAAAAACTCACCATTTTCTTCCGTGACATAATATTCCACGTTATTAATAAGCACACTGACTTGATAAAGCGCTAAATCAATGGAATGCACTATTACCTTTTGCAGCGGCTGATGTTGTTTTAACTTTGAAAACGCAATGGCCATTGATATTCCCCATACATGGATCCAAACAGTCTGTTGCCCTACAATACGCGCTGTTATCTCATTTTGATCATGTGAATGTCTATGTCCTATCCGATGCGTTTGGCTAAATATCTCAGCCACTGCGGTGTTTGCTCTAGGCGACAAGCGTCTCGCTTAATTGACAGCGCAAGAGTGACCGTAAATGGTCGCTTGGCCAATCACATAGATCACATCAATTTGACCGATTCCATTATGGTCGATGGTGAACTGGTCGCGCCCCCGCAAGCGAGAAGGCTCTTTGTTTACCATAAACCTGTTGGTATAGACTGCAAAGTGAATCCAGATGACCCAGCTAGTATCTATCATGTACTACCTAAATCGTGTCGTGTTTATCCAATAGGTCGGTTAGACAAAGACAGCCGGGGGTTACTACTACTCACCAACGATGGGGCACTGTGTCAGCAGTTAATCCACCCAGACCATCATCAAGAGAAAGAATATGAGGTGCAAGTCGACAAGCCTCTAGATCCAGGTTTTTGCCTTAAAATGGCAGCCGGCGTGCCAGTGAAGGGCCAAATAACCCTACCCTGTACCGTTGAACAAATCGCACATGACCGCTTTAGAATAGTGTTACGCCAAGGACTTAATCGCCAGATCAGAAGAATGGCACATCACTGTGGTTATCGGGTTATCGACTTATACCGAGTGCGTATCGCAAACTTAGCATTGACACAGCTAGAGGTTAACTCCGCTGAAGTGAAAGAGATTTCAGCAGAGTTAATTAAATTGACCTGAGTGTAGAGTCACGCAAAGGACAACTATAAACCACACACCACAATAATGGCGATAGCACAGCCGAGTCCTAGCGCCCATACGATGGAGCGCAGCACGTCAATATTCGCCCAATACAGCACACAATATAATGCTCGAGCGACAATATGGCCTATGGCTAGCCATTCGACTAGAGAAGTGTAGGTTTGGGTGCCAAACGCAACGGCTAAGGCGACAGCAAAAACAGCTAATGACTCAAAACAGTTTTGATGTGCGGCTAATGCTCTTGCCCCCAGCCCTGTCAGCTTCTTTTGCTGTTCACGCGGGAGCTTGTTGTCATAGCCCCCTTCTTTGTTCATCGCCACTGCCACAGGAATTTTGGCAAAATAAGGTAGTAAGATAGCAAGAATTGCACAGATGATTAGTATACCCACAAGATACTCCTTCAACCTTTTGATTATTCAACTCAGTAGAGCAGAATAGCGTTAAAAAGAAAAGCCATAAGTGAATACGTAATACCCTAACCTATGGCCCAATCTTGTAGCATCGACCTAATCATATCGTGATACTGAAAATTGAACATGTGGCAAATTGTCGCAGTACGCCAACCACAAGAATGCTTCCGTAGCACCTTGAATACACATTGAATTATTTTCACTATCACGATAATTCATTTATTCAGACTCGCTCCTATCCGGTATGCTGATACACATTCGAGCATTGTAGAGTCACCTCTCATGTGGATTTTGTTCACCTTACTAGCTGCTTTTTCTCAGGCTTGGCGAAATGCTTTTCAAAGCAAATTGAGTGAAAGCGCCTCCACAGCCAGCGTCACCTTAGCAAGATTTATTTTAGCCAGCCCACTTGCGGGCTTATATCTTTGGAGCCTTTATCAGATCACACCTGCAGAATCGCTCGTCATTAACGATGACTTTTTAGCCTTTGTGCTGGGGGCCAGTGTCATGCAGATCATCGCGACGGGGTTAATGGTGGTGCTGTTTAAGCAAAATAATTACGCCATAGGTGCTGGACTTGCGAAGAGTGAGGCACTCGTGGCGGCGATTTTGGGCGTACTCTTTTTTGGCTCGAGCTTAACTTTACTCGGTTGGTTTGGTGTCTTTATCGGTGCTATCGCGGTGTTGTTATTGAGCGGTTTTAGCCTGCGTGCTTTCAATGGTAAAACTGCACTAGTGGGACTTGCCTGTGGAACAAGCTTCGCGCTTACTTCTCTTTGGGTGCGTGAAGCCAGTATTGCATCGGGCCTACCTTTCCCCCACAGTGCAGCCTGGGTGTTATTGTTAGTGCTGGTTTGCCAAACTGTGATGTTGAGTATGTATTTGACGATACGCGAACCACACTCTTGGCGCGTGCTGTGGCAACGCCGCAAACTGACGCTGGCAATTAGTGTTAGCAGTTGCACCGGTTCTATAGGTTGGTTTAGCGCAATGAGCCTTGAGCATGTCGCCTACGTGAAAACACTCGGCCAAATCGAAGTGTTTTTCACTTTGCTTATCTCATTCTTGTGGCTCAAAGCGCCGGTAAAGAAGCGCGATTCAATGGGACTCTTACTCATCGCCGTCGCGGCTATTTTGGTTATGCTAACTTAAGTACCACAACCCCACTGATGATAAGTAACACACCCAAGTAGCGCATAAAACTACTTGGGTCACCGTAGAAAAAGATACCCACTAAGAATGTGCCTGCCGCGCCAATACCCGTCCACACCGCATACGAGGTACCCAGTGGAATTTGCTTTTGCGCCAACCATAACATCCAGCCGCTCAAGGCCATAAAACCAACGGCTATCACTATGCCTAGCCAACGAGTATCGGCTTGTTGCGCCATTTTCAGACCAACGGGCCAACCTATTTCAAACAGGCCAGCCATAATTAAATAAACCCACGCCATACTATTTTTGTTTCAACTCCACAGAATACAGGTCTTTTCTTCGGTCTCGTAAATTACGCACCGTTCCTTCACTATGCAATATTTTGAGTTTATCTAAGTCTAAGTCACTAAATAACAGCATTTCCGTATTTGGTGTTGCTTCGTTGAGCGCGGCATCATGAGGAAAAGCAAAATCCGATGGCGTCAACACCGCTGACTGCGCGTACTGCACATCTAGGCTTTCTACCTGTGGCAAGTTGCCAACGCTTCCTGCGATAACAACGTAGCATTCGTTTTCAACCGCACGAGCTTGCGCACAGTGCCTCACCCTTAAATAACTGTTTTTCGTGTCAGTCCAAAATGGTACAAACAAAATATCCAGCCCTTTTTCAGCCATGATCCGTGATAACTCTGGAAACTCCACGTCGTAGCATACTTGGATCCCTACTCGGCCCGCATCCGTATCGAACACTTCAATTTTATCACCGCCTTTGATAACCCAATCGTAGTCTTCGTGAGGGGTGATATGAATTTTACGTTGTTCATCCACTTTGCCAGAGCGGTGACACAAGTAACTGACGTTATAGAGCTTGTCGCCCTCAAGTAGCGGCATAGAGCCCGTGATAATATTGGCATTGTACTCAATCGCCATTTGCGACATAGCGGCTCTAAACTGCTCGGTATACGTCGCCAACGCACGAATAGCTTCGGTCTGATTTCTATAGCTTCCGAGACCCATTAGTGGCGCGTTAAAGAATTCAGGGAACAGGATAAAGTCACTTTGGTAATCCGAAACCGTGTCCACAAAATACTCAACTTGTTTCATTAGCTCCTCTACCGATTCCACCCGGCGCATTTGCCACTGTACAGCCCCCACTCTGACGATGGTTTTCTTACTTTCGATCACGGTATCGGTGGGCTCGAAGAGAATGTTATTCCACTCAAGTAGGGTCGCATAGCCTTCGGAGTCCTGATCTTCCGGTAGATATTGTTTAAGCAGTCGCTTTACTTGGAAGTCGTTGGCAAGTTGGAAGCTTAGAATGGGGTCGTGTAATTCTTTATGATCGACTTTGTTTATATACTCCATCGGCGACATACTGCCACGGAATTGCTTATAAAGCGGAATACGGCCACCTGCTAAAATCGCACGCAAGTTGTACTGACGACAAAGCTCTTTACGGGCATCATACAGTCGCCGACCAAGGCGTAGACCACGATGGCTTTTGGCTATCACTACATCCAGCCCGTACAGCGCATCAGCATTACTATCACTAAAAATTCGGCTATGCGCGTCAACAATGTCTTCATAGGTATGCGGGTTAGAAAAGGTTTGATAGTCAACTTGAACACTCAGCGCGATACCGACGAGACGCTCACCGTCTTTGACACCGATCTGTCCCTCAGGAAACTGGTCAATCAACCTAAATATCGTATGACTAGGCCACGCTCCACCGAGATCTGGGTAGGCTTCATCCATTAATGACTTAACCTGATCGTAGTCAGGCTTTTCTAGGTTACATAGCGTGATCCGCGCTTTTTCTACAGACATATCAACTCCAAAGCTTTTATTATCTAACCTGAGGTTTGGATAAGGAATGTTCCAACTCATTGTTGCTAAAGCACAACTTAGTTTTTTCCTTGTCTAGCCAGAGAGTTTTAGGGAAAACACCGCTTCCGCGTCCTGCTCTCGCTAAGGTACCTACATCCTGTAGGCAAGGCGAATTTACGCGCCAATAGCTGGCTATTGGAAGTGAATTCAACGCAGTTAGCACTAAAACTGGCTGCTAGAAAGGCATTAGTTATCCACAGCTCAGGTTATCTACCTATCTCTCACTCTACTACAGCCAACCTTGCTGGATGCTGAGCGAATAACCAGAGCTTAGGTCAAATAGACGGCAAATCACAATAGAGCTTCTATACTTTATTTTATTGTGAATACCACAAGAGCTTACGTTTGACTAAATACCACCCTTATAGCAAACCAGACCAAGTAGAAGCATTAAAATTTGCATTATTACGACGTGTGGCCGCGTATTGCATGTGGCTACACGCTGGCCTCATTGGTGTATTTTGGCATTTAGAGGTGAACATACTTGCTTGGGTCAACGTGGGTAGTGTGCTGATGTGGTACGTTGGCATTAAACTCATTGATGCGAGTAAGCCCTCTATTGCACTGCGGGTTTTCTGCCTTGAAGTCGCCGTCCATGCGACGCTGGTGTGTGCCTATCTCGGCATGTCACTCGGGTTTCAGTACTATCTCTGGACAGTGTCTTGCCTCATGTTGTTAGACTACCAACTCAGGTTACGCAATGCCGTGATTTATTCCGTTGTGTTGATCACGCTATTCGCAGTCTTAGAATTATTGTTTGGTGATGTTGCCTATCAATATCGCTATCAACAGTTAATTCCCTATGTCCATTTTGCCAATGTGCTCATATGTGGTATTCCAATGATCTACACAATCAGCCACATACGTAAAATGACGGTGCAACAAAGAGACAAATTAGAAGAACTCGCTGCACACGATCCGCTCACTCAAATGTTCAACCGTCGCTATGCGCGCGAATTAATCACCCATGCTAAAGAAAACTGTATCTCTACTCACTCTCCTTTATGTTTGGTGATGGCGGATATCGACCACTTTAAAAAAATCAATGACACCTTTGGCCATGACAAAGGAGATCAAATCTTAAAAAGCGTGGCCGAAACAATCAAAGCACATATTCACCCTGCAGACATTGCCGTTCGTTGGGGTGGTGAAGAATTTTTAATTGTGCTGGCGCCTTGCTCTAGTGGAGAGGCAATGCAGCGCATGGAAAAATTACGACGAGCCGTCGAAGCCACCAGTTTTGAAAACGAAATACTTAAAGTCACCATGAGTTTTGGCGTTGCAAATTGGGACCCTAGTCAAACTTTTGAGGTCGTCATTCAACATGCAGATGCTGCGCTTTACGACAGCAAACATTCAGGTCGAAACCGTGTTACCGCAGCACCGATTTTGCGTGTATCGGAGGGCGTAAGTTAACCCCTCCGATACGTTCAGTGCAAAGCCTTACTTAGGTGAAATGACGATCTGATGAGTTATTTTGCCCGGTAACAAAGGGGTGTTACCTCCTCCAGCATAGTCATTAAACCCCGTACGATAAAATGGTGATAGCGGATGTCCACTTTGGCCACCAGCAACCGTTAAAATCGCATTTTCTAAATGGCCAGGTTGTGCAATAAAGCGCTGTGATGCACCGAATGACTTACCTTGCACTGCTGGCATAAAGGTATCACCAAAGGCTTGTGTGGTTGGCATATCTAACAATCCACTTAGCATAGGCATTTGTTTGGAGAATGGGTGCTGCACCTTAAGTGCATTCACATCTCCCCAACGCCAAGCGGCCATATTACTGCCATAGCGTTCACTGAGTTTTTGTTTGGCTAGTTGATATGCCGCCAGCTCAAGTTCATTCCAATTGCTATAGCTGCCAAGCCAGCTATTTGGCTGCTCAGTTAAAAGCTGCCAAAGACCGGGTTCGAAATAACCTTTAACAGACTTCAGCGACAGGCTCTGCGTTTGTAAATACTGCTCTAACGGCGCATATAATGTGTCTATCAAGGCATTGCGATAAGCTTTCACCAAAGTGTAGCCAACTGAATCAGCACACGCGCAGCCCTGCCAGTCTTTAAGTAACTTTAAGTCTTTATCAAAGGAGCTTGGGTCTTGTGTTTGCAATAGCGTGACTAAACGCTCATGCCAAGGCGTTAAAAACTTCGCTTGGTTATCTAGTTGCAGCTGATAGAAATCTGCTTCGGTGAAAACTTGCTTACTAATCAGGCCATCACGAATTTGTGCTGCGCGTGCACCTGGCGCATAACCGCCATCACCAAAGCGTTGATTATCCGCGACAGACACGACTCGAGCGTTTGCAGTCCATAACTTACCGCTTTCAGGGTCTTGTACCACCGGGCGAATACTCTCGTTATTTTGCCAAGAGGATTCATACTCTTCCTGCTTCACCGCAGTATCATGAGCAAACTTGCGAGCAGGAATAGCGCCAATCGGCGTCCACGCTGCACTACCTTGACTATCCACCACGACCAAATTCTGAATTGGAATGCCCACATTTTTGGCATGTGCAGTCGCTTCTCCAACTTCAGAGAACAGCTCAAGCTGAATGAGCTCTAGATTGACTGCATAGGGCTGGTGAGCAACCCAACTCAGCGCAAGCTTTTTATCACCCAACTGCTTTACTGGGCCAAACGCACTCATTTCCAACTGATAGGTATGCACCTCACCGCTAGGTAACATAATCTCTTCAGCGATCTGCTGTGTTTTGGTGTCGCTATTAAGCTCTATCCAATCAGCAGCATCTAGATAGCCATTCGTAAATCCCCATGCGATGTGATTATTGCTACCAACAACGATGGCAGGCGCGCCAGGTAACGACACGCCTGTGACTTGTACCTCTTTACCCTGTTCCTGATAGTTTAGCTGCGCGCGATACCAAATTGATGGTACGCTTAAACCCAAATGCATATCGTCCGATAGCATAGCCGCTCCTGTTTTCGTCAGCGCACCGGTTACCGCCCAGTTGTTACTGCCATATAACGGTACATCTTCAATATGCTGGGGCTGAATTTGCGCCAGATGCGGCTCTAAGATTGGAATAGCGGCAGTTGGTGCCGTTATTACGCTACCATCTAATGCGGCTTGATGGTGGCTGGGCTGCAAAATGAAATCGAGCATACCTTGACCATATTGCTGCTTAAGGGCTATCAAGGCTTCATCACGCTCATAGTTGGCTGTTTGTAAATCTAGATACATGCTGAAAATAACTAGCAAGCTGTCCTCTGGCTGCCAAGGTTTAGGTTTTGATCCCAATAGCAAATATTCAAAACTGGTGAACCCAGATTGCGCTCGACCATCATTCACTCCACGAGTATAACGCTCAAGAGTTAATCGATAAGCACTCGGTAAGGACCGTACAATTAACTCAGCTCGCTTTCTAAACTGATGAAATCGCATCCTTTCATCTAAACCTATTGCAGCGGAACCAAATAACTCGCTCAACTCACCCGCAGCATTACGACGTAATAAATCCATTTGAAAAAATCGGTCTTGGCCGTGCGCAAAGCCCAAACCATAGGACGCATCTGCTCGCGAGTCCGCCGATACCACTGCTTGTCCCATCGCATCTCGCGCTACCGTCACGGTATTTTCAATTGTCGTAGCACTACCTTTTCCATCGAGTGCTGGCAAGCTCAATGCCAACAGACCATAGATGGTCGCTGTCCCTAGTAATACGAGCAACAGCAGTACGACAACAATTCGTTTAATCCAAGTAAGCATGGCTATCCTTTACAATGTGCTAAATATACAGCTGGAAGGTATATCATGTCATCGGCCAATAAACCAATATTCTCGACTGTGTCACAGTTATAAGACAATCAAGTTAAAACGTTTTATTTTGCTCAATTAGATTT
This sequence comes from Pseudoalteromonas sp. NC201, assembly GCF_002850255.1. Taxonomy (NCBI): domain Bacteria; kingdom Pseudomonadati; phylum Pseudomonadota; class Gammaproteobacteria; order Alteromonadales; family Pseudoalteromonadaceae; genus Pseudoalteromonas; species Pseudoalteromonas sp. NC201. Next base: position 65,153 of record NZ_CP022522.1, on the reverse strand, counting down.
CGCTTTGTGAGGACTGAACTATAGTTAAATCATCGTCTTCAACACAAAAACACCATGATTTCTGAACTATCGACATCACCACTTAAATTTCGCTTTGTGAAATATAGCTTCTGGCTTCTGCTGGTCGTGATCATTGCGGTGGCATGGTATGTCGATCAAGTAAACTATCGCCGCTTAATCGCAATAGAAAAGAGTCGCTCGACCGAGGAAGTGAATGTCTACCGCACTAAAATAGAGGGTATTCTGGCAAAAAATGTACAACTTGTCAGAGGGCTAGGCATTGCCCTTTCAGGTCAATCCGAGCTATCTCAAGCTCGCTTCGAACAGCTCGCAAAACCCTTATTCGATAGTAGCCGAACCCTTCGCAATATCGGAGCAGCCCCAAATATGCGGCTCGACTATATTTATCCTTTAAAAGGCAATGAAAAAGCCATAGGCCTAAACTATCAAACCCATCCGACGCAAAAATACGGCGCAATACTCGCCAAAGAAAGTCGCGAAATCGTGATGGCAGGGCCACTAGAATTACTTCAGGGCGGGACTGGTTTAATCGCAAGAGTTCCAGTTTACACTGATAAAACCCACTTCTGGGGGTTACTCTCTGTCGTGCTCGATATGGATAACCTTTATCAACAAGCAAACTTTACCGCATTAGAAAGTCAATACCTGATTGCGATTCAAGGCGTGGATGGCAAAGGCCGAGAAGGTGATTATTTTTATGGCAACAGTAATATACATTCGCTTGCCCCCATCGCATTTAGTGTTAATGTGCCCTCCGGTGAGTGGGAACTCTACGCCGTGCCCCGCGTTGGCTGGCAACCAGCAGTAACTGCGGTATGGCCTTTTCGCTTAGCAATCATCGCGCTGATTGTCATCTTTATTGCCGCATTTATCTTTATCACTCGACTGCTATCGCAACTTCAACGCAATGCCTTATCACTGACCAATATGGGCATACTCGCAGAAGTTGGCGCGTGGGAAATTAACGTCAAAACCCGTGATATTATTTGGTCGGACGTCACCCGTAGTATTTTCTGCGTGTCAAGGCAATTTCAGCCTACTTGGATGAATACGACAGAGTTTTTCAAAGCAGGTTTGCACAGAAAGCGCTTGCAAGACTGTATTGATGAACTTATAAAAACCGGCCATGAGTTCGAAGAAGAATTTATCATCCAAACCCAAAAGATGGATGACTTATGGGTGCTGGTGAAAGCACGCGCTATTCGCAGTGGCAAACGCACTAACCACATTTTTGGTTCCATTCAAAATATTCATAAACGCAAAATCATGGAGATGGAACATGATAAATTCGCCAAAAATAATGAGCTCCTTGCCCATTTGAGCTCTCACGAAGCCATCTTAAATAACCATCTCAGCAAAGCACTCACACTCTGTGCAGATACCTGTAGCAAAGGAGTGGAGGTTAATAAAGTTAGCATTTGGCAATTTAATGAGGATAAAAACCAGCTGATCCCAGTGTGTTTTTCAAATGCAGCGATGGATAACTTAGAGCACTTTCCTCCTTGGCGAAAAGCAATAGCGCCTGCGTTATTCAATGAAATTGAGAGTGGCCAAATAATTGCGGCGGAACAAGCTGAAAACCACCCAACAACAATGGCCCTCACCACAACGTACCTTGAGCCTTTTGAAATTAAGGCGATGCTTTGCTGCCCTATCAGTCATAAAAACCAAACCTTAGGCGTTCTTTGTGCAGAGTACGACATAATAAGTCCACCTTGGGGTCAAAGCGATCTCCGTTTAATGAAGTCTATCGCCGCCATGTTAGGAAGCCTTTTTATCAATAAAGCCCACCAAAAGGCAAAAAATCAAGCCATCATTGATAAAGATTTAGCAGAGCAATCCGCAAAAATGAAGGCTGAGTTTTTAGCCAGCATGAGTCATGAGATACGCACCCCACTTAATGGTGTAATGGGTATGGTTGAGCTTGTCATGCACTCACAACTCACTTCGACTCAACACCACCAGCTCTCCTTGGCACATAGTTCAGCGAAATCTTTGCTCACTATAATTAATGATATTCTCGACTTTTCCAAAATCGAGGCTGGTAAGCTAACGATAGAATTTGTTGAGTGCGATCTTATCGAGATGCTCAGTAATATGCTGTCTGGGTTTGTGCGCGCCGCTGATGCCAACAATAACCGGCTGCATATCGATTTATCAGGTATGAAAGTCCATACCGCGCAAACTGATCCGAATCGCCTCAAACAAATTCTCAATAATTTGCTAAGCAATGCAATTAAGTTCACCCATGATGGTTCAGTGACATTAAGCTGCCATACAGAACAAACGGGCGAGCAAACTCGGCTTTGGTGCAGTGTAGAAGATACAGGTATCGGTATATCAAAGGAAAAGCTCAATAAAGTTTTTGATTCATTTACCCAAGCAGATATATCAACCACTCGGCAATATGGCGGTACAGGGCTTGGTCTCACCATTGCAAAGCAATTATCTCAATTGCTCGGTGGCGACCTACAAGCATTTAGTAAAGAACACGTTGGCAGCACGTTCTCCTGTAATGTGCTACTAACTGCTGCCAAACCCATTACCGAGCATGAAAAGTCTGATAATTCAACGTTATATATATTAAGCGAAATCAATGAAGACTATAGTAAACTACTGAAGCCTTGGCATATCACGTGCTTACACGTGCAGCAACTTGATATGCTCATGACTCAGCTACAACAACCATCCTCACATCTTGCTGTTATTTTGGATGCCAAGTTACTCAATGCCATACCACGGAAAAAGCAACAAGCACTCAAAACGCAGCTAACACAACAACAGATCGCTCATGTGGTTGCCGTTGAAGAACAAAGTAGTGAAACGCTCTCGCTATTTTCCTCTTGTGAGCGGGTGTACTACCCCATTACGCCATATGCAGCACTTCAGGTGTTCAACTCTGATTATCAAGATCCAGACAAGCCGAAATCCGTCAAAGCCGATTCACCGGTCAGTGCTGAACCCTTGTTAGCACGCTCAATCTTATTAGTGGAAGATAATCGGATAAACCAAACCGTTGCGATAACCATGTTAGAACGTTTAGGTGCAAAAGTAGTCTGCCAAGAAAATGGAGAGTTAGCACTTGCACACTTGCAATCGATTAACAAACCTTACGATGTTATTCTAATGGATTGTCAGATGCCGGTGATGGATGGTTATCAGGCAACACAGCAGATCCGCCAAGGTGTTGCCGGAAAAAACCATCAGAATAGCGTGATCGTTGCACTAACCGCCAACGCGATGCAAGGTGATAGAGAAAAATGCCTCAATGCAGGTATGGATGACTACCTCACCAAACCCATTGACTTTGATGAGCTAAAAGCCAAACTTCTGCAAGTAAAACCACAGCAAACAATGCAGGCACCTTCGTCTACGGCCCAACAAAGTTAGCTCGCACACTTTGCTACAGTAAATATTGGTATTATATTGCTATTATCAAGATGATGTTATAAATCTCATCAGCAACAACAAAAATAAGGAAAGTGATGCAATTAGATACTCAAGAGCAACGTGTACTGGGTAGCTTAATCGAAAAGCAAGTCACCACCCCAGAACAATATCCAATGTCACTCAACGGCCTCACCAATGCGTGTAATCAAAAGTCAAATCGCGAGCCGGTGATGGAACTCTCTCAAAATGATGTGCTAGATACATTGACTCGCCTACAAGAAAAACGCTTAATTACCTGCGACGAAGCACTGTCTGGTCGCGTCGACAAGTACAGCCAGCGCTTTTGTAACAGTGATTTTGGTCACCTTAAAGTCAACGCGAAACAAAAAGCGATTATCTGTTTGTTGTTACTGCGTGGACCACAAACCCTAGGTGAACTGCGTACCCGCAGCAGCCGCCTCGCAGAATTCAGTTCCGTACAGGACGTTGAGTCGACATTAAGTGCGATGCAAGAACATGATTATGTGGTTAAGCTTGCCCGAGAACCAGGAAAACGAGAAAGTCGTTATCAACACTTGTTTGGTGACCAAGTCGTTGAACCAACAACAACATCGGCAGAACCCATAACCTACACACAAAATGACAGCGAAATCGAGAGCTTGATCGCCGAGATTGAGCAATTAAAGCAAGAGCTCGCCACCATCAAAGCACATTTAGGGCTTTAAAAAGCGCGTCAGCACCAACATAATAGAAGTTTATCGCCCCGATAGTATTGAGGAACCAGTATGCGTGAAGCAATCATGGCCGAAATGAAAGTTCAGCCAATTATTGACCCAGAATTTGAAGTCAAACGACGTGTCTCATTTTTAAAAGCACGATTACAAGCCTCTGGCTGCTTCACTCTTGTGCTTGGCATCAGCGGAGGCGTTGATTCGTCAACCTGTGGGCGCCTATGCCAGCTAGCTATCGATGAACTCAATGCTGAACATGGTACTGGGGCTTATAAATTTATTGCCATGCGCTTGCCGTATGGCGTTCAAGCTGATGAAGATGAAGCGCAGCTTGCACTCGAATTTATCCAACCTAGCCAGCGCTTAACAGTCAACATCAGGCCTGCGGCCGATGCTATGCACGAGCAAGCACTTGCTGCCATGGCGGGTGGAAGCGTGCCACTGCCTTCCCAAGCCAACGTGGATTTTATTAAAGGAAACGTAAAAGCACGCCAGCGCATGGTAGCGCAGTACGAAATAGCAGGCCTGACTCGCGGTTTAGTAGTCGGTACCGATCACAGCGCTGAAAACATCACGGGCTTTTACACCAAGTTTGGTGACGGCGCCTGCGACTTAGCGCCCTTGTTTGGCCTGTCAAAACGCCAAGTTCGCGCACTAGCGGCTTTTCTCGGGGCACCTGCGGGACTAGTACATAAAGTACCGACAGCCGATCTCGAATGTGACCGTCCAGGCCTTTCCGATGAAGAAGCGCTAGGACTAAGCTATGACAATATTGATGATTTCCTTGAAGGTAAGCCCGTTAGCAGTGAAGTAAACGACAAACTTATTGCCATTTATCAGCGCACCCAACACAAGCGTCAACCAATTCCTACGGTATACGACGAACAATAGTCTTGTTGGCAGGAGATAACCAGTTATTCATCCTGCCAACCCTAATTTCTCAATTCACAAGGTGATTAACGTATGAGCCCCGCAGCTGCACCTATTTTAATTACTGGTGGCGCACAGCGCATTGGACTTGCTTTGGTGAAACACTTTCTCGCTAAACAGCAAGCCATCATATTGACGTATCGCACCAAACATCAAGTTATCGATGAACTAGCATCGCTAGGTGCCATTTGTATCAAGGCCGATTTTGACGAGCCAGAAGCAATCACACAACTCAACAACCAAATTCGTGCCCATACCGACGCACTCAGTGCCATCATCCACAATGCATCGAGCTGGGATTGTGAAGCCAATAACCCTGATTTTTCAGCATTATTCGACAATATGATGCGGATCCACGCTAAAGTCCCTTATTTGATCAATCATGCCTTGAGCGACTTATTGACAGCTAGTAATAGCGTCAGCGATGTGATCCATATTACTGACTATGTAGTAGAAAAAGGCAGTCCAAAACACATTGCCTATGCCGCAAGTAAAGCTGCATTAGATAACTTAACTCGGTCATTTGCCGCTAAGTTTGCACCTAACATCAAAGTGAATAGCATTGCACCTTCTCTTATCATCTTTAATCAAGACGATAGTGACGAGTACAAGGCAAAAACCTTGAAAAAGTCTATTATGGGAATTGAGCCCGGTAGCAAAGAAGTTATCAATAGTGTCGACATGATACTCTCTAGCAACTATATGACAGGACGCACGGTACAAATCGACGGTGGCCGCCATTTGAGGTAACGCATTATGCAAGATAAATTACAACAGAGTTATAAAACGATTATTGAAGCCGTGGGTGAAGATGCAGACCGCGAAGGATTATTAGACACACCCAAGCGCGCAGCGAAAGCGATGGAATATCTGACTCAGGGCTACCGTCAAACACTGGATGAAATCACCAATAACGCGGTATTCAGCTCGGATGCCGATGACATGGTGCTGATCCAAGATATAGAGTTGTACTCTATGTGTGAGCATCACCTTCTGCCTTTCGTTGGCCGTTGTCACATCGCTTATATACCTAACGGTAAAGTGCTCGGCTTGTCTAAATTTGCCCGCATTGTTGATATGTTTGCCCGACGTTTTCAAATCCAAGAGCAGCTAACTCATCAAATCGCCAAGGCCGTTGAGGAAGTCACCGGTGCAAAAGGCGTTGGTGTGATCGTTGAAGCCAAACATATGTGTATGATGATGCGTGGCGTTGAAAAGCAAAACTCTAGTATGCGAACGTCTGTCATGCTTGGTAACTTCAGAAGCGACCCCAAAACTCGCAACGAATTTTTACAGCTAGTGAAAGGATAAGCACGCTATGTCGAATGCCATTATTAAGGTGACGAATTTAAGACTACGTACCTTTATTGGTTTTAATCCCGAGGAGCGGGAGAAAAAGCAAGATGTCGTGATCAATATTGAAATTCACTACCCAGCGGATACGGCATGTTTAGATCATGATAACGTGGCTCACGCGCTTAACTACAAAACCGTGACCAAGGCAATCATCACGCTAGTAGAAGAAGGGCATTTTTTGTTACTTGAGAAATTAGTGGCTGACATACTTGCAGAATGTCACCAGCATCGAGACGTGACGTATGCGAAAGTCACTGTAGATAAACCGCACGCTTTACGGTTTGCTGACTCAGTGTCACTCACGCTTGATTGGTACAGAAGCTAAACTAAGCGATAAGACTCTGATATTCACTTCCTTGCCTTCTGGTGTTAAAAAATCACCTGTAAGGCAAGGTAAATCACCAGTGCATAACGAGCGCCTTTACCGAGCGCAACTAACACAAAAAACCACCCAAAAGAGGTTCGTAAAGACCCCGCTACCACAGTCAAAGGATCTCCGACTATGGGTAGCCAAGCAAATAGCAATGAAAACTTACCGTAACGATTAAATAGCTCACAAGCCTTATCATATTGCTGTTGAGAAACCGGAAACCAGCGCTTATCCCGCCACTTAGCGATAAACCAACCAAGATAATAGTTCACACAGCTACCCAGTAAATTACCCATTGTCGCAGCCAGCCATAACCAAACCAGTTCGCCTTGTTGTTTCACAACGAGCCCACTCAGCGCCAGCTCCGACGACGCAGGTAATAAGGTTGCGGCAATAAATGCAAGCCCAAATAAAGAAAGGTAAATCATATCAACGGCTATAAGAAATTGGACTTTAAGAAATCATCTAAGTGGGGCAATATACTGAAATGCGCGCAAGACTTCAAAAACACAGACACGGAAACAAGGAATAGACATGAAAACAACAATAAAAATGTTACTACTTAGTACCGTTCTCACCACCGGATTTAGTGACTGCAAGGCCTCAAACGAAGCGCTACCACAGGCAGACGATGGCTATCAGACCTATATCTACACCGGCGACTCCTTTAAACATTTGCAATTGACGGATATCAAAAACCAAGCTGTTAGGTTCGATGCTAATCACAAAAAGCTGGTGATTTTATTCGCGACTTGGTGCTCCGATTCGCAACGCTTATTGAGTGAACTAAAACAATCTGAATTACTCACCCAGGCCGAGTTAACCATCGTTGCTATTGGCCGAGAAGAAACTAACACTACACTTGAGCAATTCAACGAAACCATGCAATTGCCCATCCATTTTGTTGCCGATCCCAATCGAGATATCTACAACACGTATGCCAACAAAGGCATTCCTAGAGTCATCTTGCTTGATGAACGCAACCGAGTGATGCAAACCCTCCTCGGTGAGCAACCCAACACCTTATCAAAACTAAACTGGAATTAACGAGGTAACTATATGAATCCAGAAGTCGTTAGCATTCTCACGATGGCCAAAGTTATCCAAACCGCCGTTGCCCCTGTATTTTTAATTACGGGTATTGCTGCGACCTTAGGGGTACTATCAAACCGCTTAGCACGGATCACGGATAGGGCGCGTTTACTTGATCGCAAGATCAATACCACGCAAGATGAAGAGCTCAAAATGCACTTTAGCCGTGAAATGCGCGCACTATTAAAACGGTCTCGTTTTATTCACGTTGCATTTAGCATGAGTGTACTCAGTGCGTTGCTTGTGTGTGCAGTGGTTATGCTGCTGTTCATGTCACACTTGTACAGTATGCCATTGGGCATTACGTTATCGTCTTGTTTTATCGCCGCTATGGTGCTGCTTATTGGCGCATTTGTCTCTTTGCTGGGAGAAATCTTTTTAGCCACCCGCAGTATGCGCAGGGGCATGATATTCAAAGACATCGAGAGCTGATTATTTGAAACTAGTTGCCTTCGTCACAGGGCACTTATCGCAATTGTTTGATTATATTTGTAATTTACATTGAAAATAGGGAAAAATATTAGGGGCTTACTATGAAGAAACTACTTACCGTCACACTATTTAGCTGTCTTGCAGCAACAGCACAAGCTAACACTATGTTTGAATCGGCTGATGATGCAATTGAATACCGCAAAGCGTCTTTCCAATTGATCCGTTTCCAGATTGGCAATATGGGCGACATGCTAAAAGGCAAAGTACCATTTGATGCCGAAGTATTTAAACAACGTGCTCACAATGCTGCGCAATTATCGCAAATGCCTTGGGAAGCATTTATCGACGGTTCTGACAAAGGCAATACTGATGCCCTACCAGCCGTTTGGTCAAACAGAGCTGAGTTCGATGGTAAAGCCAAGCAATTTGCCGAGTATGCTCAAGCACTGGCTGTTGCAGCTGACTCAGGTGACAAAAAGCTGATTGCTTCTGCATTTAAAGATTGGGCAAAAGGCTGTAAAGACTGCCATAAATCTTTTAAAGATTAATCAAAACAAAACAGCCGCATATTTGCGGCTGCTTACTATCTGAATATCTCGTCACTTGCTTGGCTATCACCAACGACACAATAACTCAGACATCGCATTGAGTAACCCACAGCCCTGCTTAATCACACAGCCAAATTGAATTACTGTCAGTGCTAGACTCGTAGATGACGTTTAATGATCAGTCATCAATATAGTCGAAATCATCATCGCCTAGATTTCTACGTAGGCGTTTTTGCTCTAAGTAGTCGTCTAGCTTTCTTTTGACTTTACGCTTTTGCTTGTCATGTTGGTTACGACCCAACTTTTCAAATTCATCGTCTGCAAAATCATCATCAAGCGCATCGTAAGAGAATGTCTTACCCACAACTAACTCCAAAATAAAATAGTCATTAATAAAATGAGAGCCGTCTCTCAAGATCACTATTTAGCGCTAAATTGTCATTCTGAAAAGTGAGAGTTTCTTATCCTTACAATAAAAATTTTTTATCGCCTAATTCATTTTGACAAAAACAACTATATTTTAGTCAATTTCATCACTTTTAGAGCACATTAACTTTCAACAATATAACACAATATATTGATTTTACTTGGGTTTATATTTGGCACTGTTCTTGTAACAACAATCATGAAACTGAGCCAATAAGGATCGACCATGAATAAAATTTTACTACTAACAGCAGCAACAATGATGACAACCACCGTCGCTGCACACGAAAAAAATAACATCACGTTTAGCGGTGACAATTGTGAAGTAGAATTTCAGAATGACGTTAGGATCACACCTGATAACTTGGTGATCACAACGGCCAAAAACAAAACAGCTGAGATCAACAACCTTGGCGAACTGACACTCAATGGCGAGCGCATCGCACTTAATACACAGCAAAAAACGATGCTCACGCAATATGGTGATGAACTAAGAGGCCGCCTACCACAAGTGGCTGATATTGCTTTTGAAGGCATAAAACTAGCGGGCGTCGCCCTTAATGAAGTGGCACACACCTTTAATTTAACCAGTTTAGATAGCATCCATGCTGTGATCGATGATCTTGAAACAGAAGTGCAAAATACGTTTTATCAGCAAGGTGCGTTTGTGATGGGCAAGCAAACCTTTGATGAGTTTGGCCAAAATTTTGATAATCAGTTTGAAGAAAAAATCGAGACCGCAGTACAAGGTGCCATGATGCAATCGATAGGTAGCTTACTGGTTGCGATTGGCAACGAAATGTCAGATGCAAACGGTGATATGAGCAGCTTTGAACAACGTATGGAAAACTTCGCAACACAAATCGAAACCAAAGTTGAACAACAGGCAGAATCTATTGAGAAAAAAGCCGACGCACTGTGTGGCGACTTTGAACAAATCGCGAAAAACGAAGCCATTGTCGCAAAGTCTATCCCCGCCATGTCAGAGTACCAACTGTTTAAATTTAAATAATCTGACGTTGGCATAACTTACATTTAATTAAGGGTACGTTATGCCAACCCTTTCCTTTGTGCATCAGCCAGCTCCCCCAGCGTTTTAATCGCTTGCTCTACCGACGCATCCCACGGCAAGCCATAACTGATACGTATACAATTTTGATACTTTTTGCTGGCACTAAATAGCGTACCAGGCGTAATACTGATCCCACACTCCAGGGCTTTTTGGAACAACAAGGCACCATCGACGTGCTTACCTAAGTCTAACCACAGCACACAACCGCCTTGCGGGCGACTGACTCTTACCTCACTACCAAATGCAACATTCACCGCTTGGATCATACGGTCTCGATTCTCAATTAACCGTTTACGGACCAACTTTAAATGGCGCTCGTAGCCTCCGGAGCTGAGAAAATCCGCTAGTGCCCATTGATTCATTAAAGATGATGAGCAACTCAACGCACGTTTTATGCGCTTTGCTTTTGCACTAAATTGACTGGCGACCATCCAACCCACCCGATAGCTAGGCGCTGCGGTTTTTGAAAATGACGCACATGTGATCACTAAGCCCTTTTGGCTAAATGCTTGTGCCGGAATGCCACGCTGCTCGGTAAAATATAAATCGCCATACACATCGTCTTCTATCAACACCACGTCACGTTGCTCTAATAGCGCCACCAGCTGCGCACGTCTCGTATCTGGCATAAAGCTACCAAGCGGGTTACTAATACTGGTAGAAAACACACACGCTCGAATATCATGCTTTTCAAGTGCCCGTTCAAGGTCGCTCAGCCAAATGCCATCATCCGGGCAAACAGGTATTTCAATGGCCTTTAACCCTAAGTTTTCAGCCAGTTCAACAATGCCAAAATAACAGGGAGATTCAATCGCTATCACGTCTCCGGGCTTGGTTACCGCTTGTAACGCAATCGCCAATGCTTCTTGCGCGCCATTGGTGATCACCACTTCATCCATGTCTATTGCTAAACCCATATCCAAATAACGCCGCACGATTTGCTTTTTTAAGCTATCTAAACCGTCCATAGGGCCATAATTAATGAGTTCGTTCCCTGCTTCTTTCATTGCGCGGCGCATAATTTTGGCAAGAACCTGCTCAGTACCAGCAATGGCGATGGGGTTGGCGATACCTAAGGGGATTGCATGTGGCTGATGGATCCCCTTATACACTTGTTCAATCAACGCCTGCTTGTTCACCACCACAGGTTTGGCGGGCAATCGTGCACGCTTCGGTGAGTCGTTGTGCGAAGCTCTGTGGCATAAAAAGTAGCCGGACTTCTCTTTGGCAATGACTTTTCCTTGATCTTCAAGTGCTTGATAGGCCTGCTTTACCGTTGGGATACTGACATTTAAGTTTTGCGCCATAACACGCAATGAGGGAAGCTTTTCGCCCGGTAAAATAGACTCTTGTTCTGCCATCGACAAGATCATTTGGATCACCTGCTGATAGAGAAAGGCGGAATGTTGGCGTTGAATAACGGTACTCATAAGCAATCATCTGTATAGGTATAAATTAGCAAATTCTGTATATAGCTTATACAGAATAACAGCGTAAACTACAGACTTCCACTGCTGTTTGAATCTAGAGCCGATCATGAAAAATCTATTTCTTTACGCCATCACTGTGTTGATTTGGGGATCAACATGGCTTGCCATTGAATACCAACTTGGCAGCATCAACGAGTTTGTGTCGCTGTTTTACCGCTTTGGCCTCGCCGCGGTTTGTATGTGGGCGTTTGTCATCTATAAGCGTGTGCCAATGCGATTTTCTCGCCGAGATCACGGCTTTTTCATCCTCTTAGCGCTGTGTAATTTTGGTGCTAACTATCTCTTCTTATATTGGGCTCAGGCACATTTAACGTCAGCGATGGCATCAATTGCATTTTCATTATTATTGGTCGTTAACATCGTCAACACTAAGTTGTTTTTTGCCAAACCTATTGCAAAGCGAATTTACTTTGGTGCATCACTGGGCACGCTTGGGATAGTCAGCTTGTTTTGGCACGACTTGGTCGCATTTGATTTGCAAAGCGAGGCCTTCTTGGGATTATCATTAGCTCTATTAGGAACGGTGGTCGCGTCACTCGGTAATATGGTGAGCGTACGCAATTCTAATCAGCAAATTGATGTTATGGCGGGAAATGCGTGGGGCATGCTTTACAGCGCTGTCATGTTAGCAACCTATGTCGCCTTTAGTGAACATCAGTTTATCAACCAAGCGCCGGCATCATATTGGTGGTCTCTGATTTACCTTAGCGTGTTTGGCACCGTCATTGCCTTTGGTTGTTATTTCTCACTACTCAAGAATATTGGGCCTGAGAAAGCGAGTTATTTGATAGTGTTATTTCCTTTTGTTGCCGTGGCCTTGAGTACCTTATTTGAAGGCTTTGAGTGGCAGCAAAACACCTTTATTGGATTTATTTTGGTCATCCTAGGTAATGCGATTGTACTCACGCCTTTAGATCGCATCTACGCTTGGTTGTCCATTCGGTCCCCAGTTAGAAGTTGAAGTCTTACCAATGCTTTAGCTTCTTACTTTTCAGCGCCATTTTATAATGGCGCTTTTTTTATGTTCAGAGCTCGGCGACAGCAAGTTATCGTCGCAGGCGTGCGCCCAACAATCTCGCCATCAGCCTCAATGTCATACCCCTCTTGTGCGATATAAAGCTCTGCAATGCGGCCGTGGTGCACATTTCTTGTACCCATATGGCGTTTAAGTAGCATATTGACAAACAATACCATCCGCTGCCAATGCGTTTGCGGCGTGAACCATAGTAGCTCCAGCTGACCGTCATCAAGGCAAGCCATAGGAGCAGGAGTTAACCCTGCCCCAAAGTGTTTGCCATTCGCAAGTAACAACATCATACCCTGCTCAGGCCACGTATTGCTGTGATAGCGAATGAGTTTGGCAGTAAATAGCGACATTAATCCCGCATAGGTATAGCTCAGCTTTCCTAGCCGTTTGGTTTGTCCTAAGTTATTCATGACATGCGCGTTAAAGCCAATCCCAGCAACATTGACAAACCAGCGCCCGTCCACTTTACCCAAATCAATAGTTGTGACCTGATCTGCAAATACAGCTGCTCGCCACTGTGCTTTGGAATAATGAAACTGCCGAGCAAAATCGTTGCCAGTCCCCGCTGGCAGCAGCGCAAGCGTGTTATCCCGTTCAGCAATGGCATTGGCGACTAGGTGCAAAGTGCCATCTCCCCCAATCACCACCACGCTAACTCCCGCCGTAGCAGCTTGAGCAATTGCGTCCCTATCTGCGACAAAGTTTCCAGTGGTATTAAACCAAGTTGCCGTCAACTGTTGTTGTGTTAATTGTTGCTTTAACCATGCAATTTGCGCTTTCCCCTCAGCACCCGCTAAAGGGTTGACCACCACCAGCATAAAAACCCTTAAATACAAAAACTCAACTTATATGAATAAAAAACCAAAACTAAAACCAAAAATCAAAAACAAAAACCACAAACACACATATTAATTGGGCTGCAGCCTAATCAAGACAATCGCAACCATGCATAAACATGCAAAGAACCCATTAAAACAAAAATGAACAAATCATTAATTCATTAGTTATTTTTATCCGAAAACATCAATTTTTATCGTTTTAAATTTAAACAAATTGCGTGCAAAATAGCCTTGTTTTCAATCATAGCTTATTAGGAGCCAGACATGCTTAATTCAGCTGCACCTTGCAGCCCATCACAAAACACGTTTAACCAAACACAACCAACTAAACAACGTCGTATCAATTGGACGAAGTGGTTGGCAGTATGTGGTCAACACTTAGCGTTAAAAGACGTGATTATGTATAAGTAAGTCTGCACAGAGCATGGCGCCCCAACCCGCCATGCTCTCGTCAGCATTTGTTTCAATAGACCATAAAAGCACCACTTCAACCAGCATTTTTGTACAAAACCTCTTCGTCAAACCGCTAATTTCTAGCACAATTTTAAAAAAACCTCACTTTTAGCACATTTTTTAAGCAAACAGTTTAAAAACGGTTTACAGCGCCTAAATCGCTAAGTATTATCTTTGCCCATGGAGAGATGGCTGAGTGGTTGAAAGCACCGGTCTTGAAAACCGGCATACGTTAATAGCGTATCTAGGGTTCAAATCCCTATCTCTCCGCCATTTTTAAAGTATTGCGCCGGAGAGGTGGCCGAGTGGCTGAAGGCGCTCCCCTGCTAAGGGAGTATAGGGTTTGTAGCCCTATCGAGGGTTCGAATCCCTCCTTCTCCGCCATCACTTATAAGAAAACCGCTTAATTGCGGTTTTTTTATGTCTGCGATTTATCACTTCCACACACAACTGGTCAGACGTCTTTAACCTATGCTATGTTGAGATCTGATTGGAGAAATGAGTGTGACTAATGAAAATACATGTCTTAGAAGGCTATATTCAACATATTTATCTGGTTGAGCACGAAACTGGCCTGCTGTTACTCGATGGTTGCTGTCGTGCCGATGTTGAGTTGGTCTGCAACTACATCCTACAACTGCACAAGCCACTAAGCGCACTCAAGCTGATTGTGGTCACGCATATGCACCCAGATCATGCCGGTGGCGCGCATAAACTCAAAAAACTCACCGGCGCAAAGATTGCGGCCGCAAATGCTCCCAGTCAGTGGTATCGTGGCATTGATGGTGTCATGATGCACCTCTCCGATATGGCGCTGGCACTTTGGGTTGCTGGGAGAAAGCGCAAGGCCAAGCGTAACCTTTGGTATCCAAGACAATTATCACCAGATTTTTTCCTAGCCGACGGTGATAGCTTGCCCTACTTTAACGAATGGCAAGCGATACACACACCCGGTCATACGGATAGAGATTTGAGCTTGTATCATCTCCCCAGTAAGCGCATCTATGTAGCGGACTTGACGGTAAAAGTAAAAGGGCAATTTGTTGCGCCTTTTCCGGTATTCTATCCACGCTTGTATCGTCAATCTCTTGCCAAAGTAAAGGCACTACAACCCCACTCCGTGATCTTGGCGCATCAAGGAGAGGTACTTGCAGAAGAAATTGATTTCAACGCATTGATAGCCCGCGCGCCCAAGCAACCAATGACACATTGGCGCTCGGTGAAGAAGAAGACCAAAAAAGCACTAGGGTTAGGAAACTAGCTTTCGTTGATAACTCGCACCAACTGCGCGATGTCCTCCTGACTATTATAAATATGTGGTGAGACACGAATACCGTAGCGACGATTATCCACAGCAATGTCCGCACGCTTAAGCTGATCCATCACTGACTCATGCCGCGAGCCAAAATGCAAAATAGCGGTCCCCGAGCAAGCACTCTGTGCTGTAGGAGAGCGATAAAATTCAGGCAATGCCGCTTGTAACTCAGATAACAAAGCAAAGTTGTACGCTCTTACTTGCTCAACCCCAAGCTCGGCAAAATAGCCAAGGCTGTGCCCCGCATAGATATAAGGTGCCACACTTGGTGTACCGCCCCAAAAACGCAGCGCACTTTCACTCAGCGCAAAATGGTGAATATCAAACTCGAATGGATTTTGATGCGAAAACCAGCCAACGTCTTTTGGTTCGCAATAAGGCAAGACATCCTCATTCACCCAGATGAAACCGGCGCCAGGGCCACCGCAGCTCCATTTCACACAAGAGCCGATAACGCAATCCGCGCCCCACTCGCTTAAATTTATTGGTAATACACTAAGTGACTGAGCAATATCGATAATACTTCGACAACCATATTGGTTAGCAAGGCTAATGATGTCAGCGACAGGCGCTTGCTGACCGCTGTTCGAATAAACATGACTGACAAATACCCAGTCAATTTGCTCGTCAATATATTGCTGCCACACGCTAAGGTCGTGCATATTCATCGCTTCGGGAATATAAACAATCTCAATATTGTCCAGCGCGTTTTGTAACGCAAATCCCATGCTGGGGAAGTCTTGCTCACTCATCAATACGCGTACTTTGCGAATGCCACTTTCGGGCAAACTCATCGCCCATTTCGTTAAACCACTGGAAAGGTTTGTTTGCGGACAAAACAGGCGCGCATCAGTGTGTAATAGGGAAGCTAGGGCTGAGGTAAAGCGATCAATACCGCTTAGCCACTGCTGCCAAGGCTCTTGGTTTTGTTGTTGCCAGGGCACCATAAATTGCTGATGAAAATCTTCCGCTGCCGATTTCAACATACGACCAACGGAATGACTCAATAAATAGCGACCCGTAGGCAAGTGAAAATCATCCCTATATTGCTTCATGCTTAACCCCTATTGCTTGGCGTAATCGTTTTAAATCATGATGCCGAGTAAAGATATCATCGCGCTCGGCTGCAGCTCGCCTATCTCTTAAGTCCGCGAGTTCTTTGAGTAAGACTTCAATCGGTGGACCACTGGCGGTCACTTTGCTTAAGTGCTGTTGCTGCATCGCCTGCGAAGGTTTGGCGATATACTTTTCGACGAGTTGATTGTGATGTTGTATGGCCGTATCTCCATGCAGCTTACACACTTGTATAAACAAGCTACAAGCAGGGCCAAACCAATCACTTTTCGGTCCTTTCAATGCACTCAGAAACGCATCCATTAAATTAGGCGTACGCATGCATTCACGCAGGGTTGCTTGGTCTTCTGGCATCATATAGAGGAATTTTTCCACCAGCATTTGACCGTAACTAATGTCATTAGCCGGGCATAACCCCAACATCATATCGATAACATTGATACCCGCAAAATCTCCAGCGTTTGCGCCACGATAGACCTCTTTACCAACTCGGTATGGTTTGTAATAGGGTCGTACAACGTAAAAGAATGCCTCGGGATCTAGTTCCTTAAATAACTCTCGATTAGACTCTATCACCTCAAGCAGCGCTTGCTTAACTTGTTTGAGTAGCACCAATGACATGGGATGGGAAATTCCCAAATGATGCACCTTCATTAACGATTCGGACGCGCGTTTATAGGCAAGAATGGCCTGAGTATTGTAGTCGATGAATAAGCGCTCTGCCGGATGAGAAGTAAAGCGCTTATACACGCCGTTGATTGCGCGGTTGTGTGTGGTGAGATGAGCCGTTGCGAAGCGCGGCGTAACTCCCAAAGAGGCACCAATGTGCATGGCCAGTGCCGATGCTTGCGTTAGTGGAGACACCTTTTCACGGCTTGGCTCGGTAATTTCGTGGCGTCTGCATGCAGCCATAAATAGACCAACGTTACCGAGTAAGTCGAATGCTTGCTCAAAGCCCTCGTCGGTATTGCCTTCTTCTAGCAAGGCTTGGACTAGCTGATTACCTTCTTCTAATAACTGTGCTTTTAGCGTTTCACCAACGCCTTCAACGTTTGCTTTATCCTGTTGCTGCCAATAAAGATGCTCAAGCTTGTCGTTAAGGTCGACAAACGGACCTCTAATCCAAGCGTCAAATTGTACGGCTAATGGACTCATGATTACTTCTCGTGATTATTCCACAGTTAAGGCTAGCAAATCACCATGAGCATAATTTGCCAATTTTCTCTAAAAGTTTAATACTGATTAGCAAGAATCACTCTTTTATTTGGTTTATGTCGGTAAATCTAGATGCCAAGGACAAATTGCTCCTTAACGCTTTGCAACATAACGCACGTTTGAGTAATGCCTCACTCGCCGAAAAGGCAAACCTTTCCGATACTCCCTGTCTTCGACGCGTAAAACGCTTACAAGATACAGGAGTAATTTCAGGCTATCATGCGGCACTTGATAGAGCACAAGTTGACCTAAGTATTCTGGTTTATGCATTTATAAAACTCAGTGAAAATACCGCAACCGCAGCGCATTTATTTGAACAACACGTGGAATCTGAAGATCAGGTGATTAGTTGTTCGGTGATCTCAGGAAGTCATGATTACCTATTGGAAATCGTAGCAAAGGATTTGCCCAGCTATGAACAGTTCGCCAAACATCAACTGGGCGCCTGTAAGGTGATTAGCGGGATTGAATCAACGATTGTCCTCAAGCAAACTTTTGCAAAACGCATATTACCGATCCGCTAACCATTTTTATCGTCATCTGTTCTCGCTATACTGCATGTGATTTTATGCTCATAAGGACCGACTATGCGCCACTACCTTACCTCCACAGTATTTGCTTTTAGCCTGTTTGCTTCACCTTTGGTCATCGCACAAGACTGTGTTACCCAAGTGAGTGATATGTCGCTATTCACCAAGAGCAAAAAGTCGGGATTATTCCGCGAAGCGATCGATAAAGGCCCCGTCACCGTCGATGTGGGGAATGTAAAAAACTATAACGATTATATTCGTTCGACTAAGCAAATTATTGAAAGCCGCAATCCTCGCGCTACACTGCCATGCCCGTTAATAACGCCCACAGCAAAATTACTTAACCTGACAATCCCCAAGGTAAGTGACTTAATCGCGCCATTTTCACTTGAGCATGACAACAAAGATCACGCCATTTTACTTATCCATGGTCTGACCGATTCTCCTTTTACTTTTCACTACCTTGCGTCAGCGCTCTATGAAGCAGGATACAATGTCAGAACCATGTTACTGCCAGGCCACGCGACTGCACCAAGCGATTTAACCGAAGTTGATATTGACGATTGGCAAACCCATACGGATTATGCCATCGCACAGACGAGCCAAGATTTTAAGCATTTTTCCGTACTTGGTTACTCCACTGGTGCCGCCATAGTGCTGAGTAGCATAGCGAAGCACAAGCCCAAGAATTTAGGCTCTGTTGCACTTATTTCACCCGCCACAGAGCCACATAATAAGAACGGTTGGCTAGCCAAATGGATTGATTACGTGCCATTTGTCAATTGGATAGATGAAGACGCCGATTTGGATTTCGCCAAATATGAATCTTTCCCATGGCATGGCGCAACGTTAGCCCATCAGGCTATGGCGCCACTCAAATCACTCACCACTTTGCCAGATGTACCGATGTTTATCAGCTATAGCGATGTCGATACCACCATAGACAATCATGCAACGGCAAAGCTGCTAGAAAAATGGCAACCTAAATCAACATTGACCCAATTTATCTACTCGGAAACGCCATCGACTAAGCAAGGTGTGAATTATCGGAGCGTGAAAGCCGACAACATTGTCGATATGTCTCATATTGGTATTTTGCAGCCACCTGAACATATTTTTTACGGCCGCAAAGGGCCTTATCGTAATTGCACCAGTTACCACTTAGAAGACCAAGCCTTCATTAACTGCCGCACAGGTAAAACCGTCCATTTTGGCGAGCGTCACGAGAAAAGCATGACGCAATACACCGCTCTTGCGCGGATCACGTTTAACCCTGATTACAGTAACTTTGAGCAAGCACTGCTCGCATTTTTTGACGGCCACAATGACTGAGTACCAACATAGGTTTATTCATTCTCTAACTGAAGTGACAGAAGCACAGTGGGACTGCGTTTCACCATCACATGTATTTACGAGCTACGCGTGGCTGCTTGCATTAGAGTCGAGCGGCTGCACCAGCAAAGAGACTGGCTGGATACCACATCACCTAATGATTGAACGCCAGGGCGAGTTGATTGCAATTTTACCAGGCTATATTAAATCGCACTCTTATGGCGAGTACGTTTTTGATTGGGCTTTTGCTGAAGCCTACGAGCGCCATGGATTAGATTACTATCCGAAATGGCTATGTGGCGTCCCCTTTACGCCAACTCAAGGGCCAAGAATATTAACTAAACGTCTATCTTCTTGCTTGCTTGAATATATTGACGCTACGCTCACGAGCCTCGCCCAACTAGGCATTAGTGGAGTCCATATTAATTTTTGTCGTGAAAGCGATTTTCTCACTCAAAGTCATTTAACGATGCGCCGCAATGTGCAATTTCATTGGCATAATCGAAGTTACGCCGAGTTCGATGATTTTCTCGCACGACTCACATCAAGAAAGCGTAAAATGGTCATGAAAGAGCGCCAAGCTGTGACAGCCCAGGGTATTAACATAAGTTGGACTGTTGGCAGAGAAATAAGCACAGCACAACTTGATGCGTTTTTTCTTAGTTACCAGCTCACCTATCTTAAGCGATCGCGACACCACGGCTATCTCTCTCGCGACTTTTTTCAGCAAGTTATCACCTCGATGCCAGATAAGTTTCGTCTTTGCTGCGCCTACTTAAACCACGAAATTATTGCCACTAGTTTATATCTTGTGGATGGTGATACCTTGTATGGTCGCTATTGGGGCGCAATTGAGGATAGTTACGACTTTTTGCATTTTGAGCTGTGTTACTATCAAGGCATAGAGTACGCCATTGCTAATCAGCTTGCTGTCTTTGACGCGGGTGCTCAAGGCGAGCACAAGTTAGTGAGGGGTTTTGAGCCGGTGTGGAGGCAATCGTATCACCGCTTATTTCAACCTGACTTTCAACACGCGCTTGAGGATTTTACCAAGCGCGAAGCAGACGCACTCGGGCATTACTTTACCGAGTGCCAAGCAAAACTACCGTTTAAACACCAATAAGCGATTATTAGCCGGCATCGTATAGTCTTGCTGTAGTGTAAGTTCTTGCTCTGCCGCAAGCGCCAATACCCATTCTTGATCGCGAATGCCACTCTCTTTGTCTTGCGACTTTAAATACGCATCAAACTCTCGGTTACTCTCGCTGGTAAATTCACCTTGATAATTAAACGGCCCATAAACTATCAGGTAGCCGCTTTCTTTAAGGTGTCGTCCAACGCCTGCAATTAAACGCTCTACGAGCGTTGATGACACAATGTGCAAGGTATTAGCGGTATAGATCACATCATAACGCTGATTAACAGGCCACCCATGGTGTAAGTCTAGCGCCAATGGCGGTAAAGCATTTTCTAACTCAGCGTCATCAAGCCACGCTTGAATACCTGCGTGATTAACCTCCCTGTCCGCCGTCTGCCACGTTAAATGCGGTAACGCCGCAGCAAAGTGCACCGCATGCTGACCCGTACCAGAACCTACCTCTAGCACTTCCAAAGGTTTATTTAGATAGGGAGTGAGCTTTTCTAATATTGGCTGTTTATTGTTTTCACACGCTTGAGAGTAAGGTTTTGTCATCTCGTTTGCACTATTTTGATCGATTTATGCGCCTCATTGAGGCAAGAATTTATCTCAATTGCAAGGCAAATAGCTAAAACTTCCACTAAGCAATTAAAATTAGAAAAGAAATTTATTTTGGTACAACTTCTGCTAAGTTTAAAGAGTACTAAGAGGAGAAGCGAGCATGAAAATTTCAGAGATCACCCAAATGCCAAGCCAACTTAAAAGCGAAGGACTTGTTCTGAAGAAGCGTAAAAATACCTTCACGAAAAGTCGCGCTTACCGACAAGAAGTCGCCAACCTGATGCAACTCGAAGAACAAGAGAAAGAGCATTCAGAGCAGCAATATCTCCTCGGCTATAATTAAGCTGAATCACACTTTCTTAAATTCATTTCAGACTCATAGTGAGCTGCTATGGTGAATGCTAAACAAATTGTTTGGCAGTGCGAATACTAAAGCTTGAATTGCCAACCAAACGATGTAATGATAACCATTATCATTACATCGTTTGGTTTTGTATTTATGCAGCTAGCTACTTTATTACAAACTTATCGTGCGAAGCTTAATCGCCACTGCCAGCGACCACAACTTGAGGCGCCGCTCTTGGTTGCGGAATATATTTCAGCAGGCATAGGCATGGCAAAATGGTACGAGCGCCATAATAACCCGCTGCTGCAAGAGCTTTATCTTAAAAATACATTGTCCGAACTGTTAGAACAGATTGCCGATCCACTCGTTGATACAGCCATACGTAAACAATGCATGGATCAATTATTTAAACCTTTGTTGGCACTAAAACGGTTTTATAAACATCACCATACTTCGTCACGGCAATTTTTGAAGCTCCAGCGAGATGCGTGCCAAACCTGCCAGCAGTTTAACCCTTTTTATTAGGAGCAACGATGACTACATTTCGTCAAGAATCCGATAGTATGGGAACATTAGATGTTCCTGAGCATGCGCTCTACAAAGCGCAAACACAGCGTGCTGTAAATAACTTTCCTATTAGCGGGATCACAATGCCAAGTAGCTTTATCAAAGCATTGGCCTACATCAAACAAGCCGCAGCGGAAACCAATCAATCCCTTGGCCATCTATCAAGTGATAAAGCAAAAGCAATTGTGAGTGCCTGTCAGCAGCTAATCGATGGCAAACACTTAGATCAATTTCCAGTGGATGTCTTTCAGACTGGTTCTGGTACCAGTTCAAACATGAATGCCAACGAAGTGATAGCTACTCTAGCTACTGAATTAAGCGGTGTCGCAATTCATCCTAATGATGACGTTAACATGGGCCAAAGCTCAAACGATGTGATCCCAACAGCGATTCACGTGAGTAGTGCAATCACAGCAGTGTATGACCTTCTGCCTGCACTAAAACACTTATCTAGTAGTATTGAACAAAAAGCAGAGCAAGTTGGTCATCACGTCAAAACTGGCCGGACGCACTTGATGGATGCAATGCCGGTGACCTTTGCACAAACATTAAGTGGCTGGCAAGCGCAAGTAGATAATGCCTGTCAGGGCATTGTTCATTCCTTAGAAAAAGTTTACGAGTTAGGTCAAGGTGGAACAGCAGTAGGCACAGGTATTAATGCCGATCCACAGTTCGCTAAATTATTTAGCCAAAACCTGAGCACTAACATCGGGATCCGCTTCAGTAAAGGCAACAACTTTTTCTATCATATCGGCTCACAAGACGCGATTGTGGGACTTTCAGGCCAACTTAAAACCTTTGCAGTAGCACAAATGAAGATAGCCAATGACTTGCGCTGGATGAATTCAGGACCGCTTGCTGGCCTAGGTGAAATCGAGCTTGAGGCGCTACAACCAGGCTCTTCAATCATGCCAGGTAAAGTAAACCCTGTTATTCCAGAAGCGGCTGCAATGGCCAGTGCTCAAGTGATAGGTAATGACGCAACGATTAGTGTTGCAGGCCAGTCTGGCAATTTTGAGCTGAATGTTATGCTGCCAGTGATTGCATTAAATATTTTGCAAAGCATTGAGATCCTCTCAAATACCGCGAGGTTACTTGCGGACAAAGCTATTTCAAGCTTTAAGGTGAATGAGCTGAATATTCAAAAGGCACTGGCTAAAAACCCGATTTTAGTTACCGCATTAAATCCTGTGATCGGGTATGAAAAAGCAGCACAAATTGCCAAGCTTGCCTACAAAGAAGGACGCCCAATTATAGAGGTCGCTGCTGAGCAAACCGATCTGAGTGAACACGAGCTCCAATCATTACTCGATCCGCAAAAACTCACCAAAGGCGGTCTATAGCGCTGTCCCTCACAGCCTGCGATCACATATAGTGTATGCAGGCTGCAGAGCTTGCTATTCCTTAAGGACTTGCGTAGTTTAATTAGCAAACATTAGGAGAGCATATAATGAACAAGATGATCCCCACTTTACTGGCAACCTTTTTGCTGTTTGGTTGCCAAGAAGAAGTAACTAAAGAAGAAACTGTAGAACAAAAAGCACAAGAAACTAAGCCTGTAAGCGAAAACCACACCGAAATTAAAGAATCAAAAGAAGCAAGCTTACCTATTCAACAAGATGGTAAAAAGCTCGACACCTCTGACATCAAAACCCATAAACAGTCATTGGAAAGCGTGGTGGCCGACAAAAGCTGTGATAACGATACCCAGTGTAAAGTCATTGCCGTTGGCGATCGTGCCTGTGGTGGCCCTTCTTCTTATCTAGTGTATTCAACAAGATCAGCAGATGAGGCCCAAGTTAAGCAGTTAGCGGAGCAAATTACTACATTAGAGCGCGCCTATAATATGCAAAATCAGATGATGAGTATCTGTCAGCATTTAATTGAACCCGCAACACAATGCGTTGAAAATAAGTGTGTTAAACTAGAAAATAGTCGTCCTACATACTAGAGGCAATAATGAAGTTAGCTATTTCTCTCGCTTGCATCGGCACACTAATTGCGGCGTTATCTGGCTGTGAAATAACACCAAGCGATGCAACAAGTCGCTCGAATGCTACGCATACACTCAGCGATATAAAAGCAAATATAGGATGTGATGCAAGCTATCAGTGTAAAGTAATTGGAGTAGGTGAGCGATTAACCTGTGGTGGACCAAGAGAATACCTGATCTACTCAACGAAGCATACTGATGAGCAAGATGTAGAAGCTGTCGTTAGCGCCATTACAGAGCAAGAAAAGCTGAATAACAAAGGAAAAGCGCCAGCGGTTAGTTGTGAACCTGTGATGCCAATACAAACACTATGTATTGCCCATACCTGTCAGGCTGTGCCTCTATAGACTGATGAGCACTCAGGTTATCGGATAAGCTCATTGATCACTGAGATCACCATCACTAACAGCGCACAAATACTCGCATTAATAATGTACTTCACTTCAAGCTGCTTCTTAATCCAATAGCTATACATAAAGCGAATTAAGTAAGTGGCTGAAGTACCAAACAATGCAAATATTACCAACAGTGCAATTAAATGAAATGACACACTAAGACCCCCTGTTTTTAGCCCATCATATCGTTAATTGACCCTTCCTTATAGCCCTTATTGCATAAAACCATATAGCAACTTCTCGCTTACAAATGCTCGGTGGATAAACCACCTCCTACCATGTTGCACTGTGCCTATACTGTGGTAGGAGCGCATTTACTTAGGTTTAGAAAACCTCGCGAGATTTTTCCGGAACTTCATTGCAAGCCATCGGCGGGTAAACCGCCTCCTACCATGTTGTACTGTGCTTATAATACTATGGTAGGAGCGAGTTTACCTCGCGAGATTTTTAAATCTCAAATCTCTATACCCCAAACAGCAAAAAACCCGTCGCATTGCTGCAACGGGTTTTGATGTACATGGATGTTCGAATGTCGATGAAGTTCATGGATGAACGCTTTTCATCAACCTCTTATTTGGCCCTGGCTCGCTACGAAGTAGGATGTTCTCATTTTTTAAATAGAGAGTCACATGGGTGATCCACACTATCATTGACCGGGGCCGACCCTTCGGCTGTTTTGTTTCACTTCTGAGTTTGGGTGACGAGAAACCGAAGCACCGCTTCGCAGTTCGAGGAAGTGAGCACAAGGACGCACGAAGGGGAGATGCTACATGGAAGTACTTTACCTCAAATAGCAAAAAAACCCGTCGCATTGCTGCAACGGGCTTCTCTTATTTGGCCCTGGCGATGTTCTACTTTCACATGGGTAATCCACACTATCATCGACGCTGTTTTGTTTCACTTCTGAGTTCGGCATGGGGTCAGGTGGGTCCAAAACGCTATAGTCACCAGGAAATTCTGTTCATCAATGAAGTCTCCTTCATCAATGTAAATCTGGAAAAAGCTATTAAATTCTTTTGTCTACTTTAGTCTATTAACTTCTGTTAGCTAAGGCCTCCATGGATGGAGGTCATGCTAGGAATTGTCTGGAACAATTCTAGTAAACCACTTTGGCGTTGTATGGTTAAGCCTCACGGGTAATTAGTACGAGTTAGCTTAATGCCTCACAGCACTTCCACATCTCGCCTATCAACGTTGTAGTCTTCAACGGCCCTTCAGTTGACTCTAAGTCAAAGTGAGAACTCATCTCGAGGCCTGCTTCCCGCTTAGATGCTTTCAGCGGTTATCAGTTCCGAACGTAGCTACCGGGCAATGCAATTGGCATCACAACCCGAACACCAGCGGTTCGTCCACTCCGGTCCTCTCGTACTAGGAGCAGCCCCTCTCAATTCTCAAACGCCCACGGCAGATAGGGACCGAACTGTCTCACGACGTTCTAAACCCAGCTCGCGTACCACTTTAAATGGCGAACAGCCATACCCTTGGGACCGACTTCAGCCCCAGGATGTGATGAGCCGACATCGAGGTGCCAAACACCGCCGTCGATATGAACTCTTGGGCGGTATCAGCCTGTTATCCCCGGAGTACCTTTTATCCGTTGAGCGATGGCCCTTCCATTCAGAACCACCGGATCACTATGACCTACTTTCGTACCTGCTCGACGTGTCTGTCTCGCAGTTAAGCTTGCTTCTACCATTACACTAACCGTACGATGTCCGACCGTACTTAGCAAACCTTCGTGCTCCTCCGTTACTCTTTGGGAGGAGACCGCCCCAGTCAAACTACCCACCAGGCACTGTCCTCAACCCCGATTCAGGGGCCTAAGTTAGAACATCAACACTACAAGGGTGGTATTTCAAGGTCGGCTCCACAGAAACTAGCGTCTCTGCTTCAAAGCCTCCCACCTATCCTACACATGTAGGGTCAATGTTCAGTGCCAAGCTGTAGTAAAGGTTCACGGGGTCTTTCCGTCTAGCCGCGGGTACACAGCATCTTCACTGCGATTTCAATTTCACTGAGTCTCGGGTGGAGACAGCGTGGCCATGGTTACACCATTCGTGCAGGTCGGAACTTACCCGACAAGGAATTTCGCTACCTTAGGACCGTTATAGTTACGGCCGCCGTTTACCGGGGCTTCGATCAAGAGCTTCGCCTAAGCTAACCCCATCAATTAACCTTCCGGCACCGGGCAGGTGTCACACCGTATACGTCATCTTACGATTTTGCACAGTGCTGTGTTTTTAATAAACAGTCCCAGCCACCTGGTCACTGCGGCTCTCGTTTGCTTACAGAGCAAGTCCTTCACAAACAAGAGCGTACCTTCTCCCGAAGTTACGGTACAATTTTGCCTAGTTCCTTCACCCGAGTTCTCTCAAGCGCCTTAGTATTCTCTACCTGACCACCTGTGTCGGTTTAGGGTACGATTCAGTATGAACTGAAGCTTAGAGGCTTTTCCTGGAAGTAGGGCATCAACAACTTCACCACCTTAGTGGCTCGTCTCGACTCTCAGCCTTAGCAACCCGGATTTTCCTAAGTCACCAGCCTACAGCCTTTCACATGGACAACCAACGCCATGCTTGCCTAGCCTGCTCCGTCCCCCCATCGCATTCATACCGAGTACGGGAATATTAACCCGTTTCCCATCGACTACGCTCTTCAGCCTCGCCTTAGGGGTCGACTCACCCTACCCTGATTAACATGGGATAGGAACCCTTGGTCTTCCGGCGGAGGAGTTTTTCACTCCTCTTGTCGTTACTCATGTCAGCATTCGCACTTCTGATATGTCCAGCATGCCTCCCGGCACACCTTCAGCCACTTACAGAACGCTCCCCTACCCCGCGAATATACCCCGAAACTATCTCTTGCCAACTCAACGTGTTGGTCGCTTGACCGTTGGGCACTTCGTGCGTCAACGTTAATCTTAAAATAGTTTGGGTGGTATATTCGCAGCCGTAGCTTCGGTGGTATGTTTAGCCCCGTTACATCTTCCGCGCAGGCCGACTCGACTAGT
>NZ_CP022522.1:0-32500 GCF_002850255.1 Pseudoalteromonas sp. NC201 | reverse complement strand
GGATTACCGAATACCGCGTATTTGTCCATCGTTATAAGAGCGCCTTGAAAGAGTCATTATGAAGCAGTTAATTAAACGTATCTTTAATAAAGATGCAACCGTAGAACAAACAAATAGTGCCCCCACTCCAGAAAAAACACCTTATGAAATCATTGGTGGAGAACAAGGCGCCCGCGATCTTGCTAACCGTTTTTACGATATTATGGCAACCGACCCCTATGCAAAGCCGCTTTACGATATGCATCCACAACCATTAGATAGGATCAGACAGGTATTTTTTGAATTTCTTTCTGGTTGGTTAGGCGGGCCCGATTTATTTGCAGAGAAATATGGTCACCCACGCCTAAGAATGCGCCACATGCCTTTCCCTATCGACCAAGATTTACGGGATCAGTGGATGCACTGCATGAATAAAGCATTAGACTTAGAGGTAGGAAACCCATTATTAAGAGAAGGATTAAGGCAGTCCCTCGCTCAGCTTGCGACACATATGATTAATCAAGAACAAGACTAAAGTATTAGTTAATTAAAATTACACGGCTATTTTGCGCTAGGTCAAATCCCGTTCTTGAGTAGAGATGCATAATCACTGTTCTAATTGTGTACAGGTGCGATGCGTGTGAAATCTATTCAACATAAAATTTATGCGTTACTGGCAGTGACGGGCGTGCTCGTCTTGATTGCCAGTATCCTTAGTAGCAGCAGTCAACAAAAGACGCTCGCTGAAGAAACCGTCGAAAGTAATATTAAGCTACTGGCAGATAATTACTTTGACTCTATCAATACTATGATGCTGACCGGCACCATGGCAAACCGTGAAATTCTGAGTGATAAAATTCGCAATCATCCAAATATCGAAGATGCGCATATTATCCGCTCCGAGCAAGTTAATAAGCTTTACGGTCCAGGTAATGCAAATCAAGCACCTAACTCTGAGGCTGAATTTGATGCGTTGAACGGAAAAGAGACCTTAGTTATTGAACAACGCGACGGTAGTCGCATCATGACTTATTTAAAGCCGATGGTGGCCAAAGAAAGCTATAAAGGAACAAATTGCTTAGGTTGTCATCAGGCAAAGGAAGGCGATGTGCTCGGCGTTGTGCGGATCAGCTACTCTTTGGATGATATTGATAATACGGTACACACTAATACGTGGTTTAGCACTGCGCTTCTCTCAGCTATCTTTATTACCACCTTTGTAATTTTAGGCGTACTTTTCAGGAAGCTCTTTATAGTACGACTAAAAACGCTAGGCCGGACCATGCGCCTCGCAACGACGAACAAAGACTTATCATTACGAATAGACGACCAAGTCGATGACGAGCTTGGACGTTTGGCGATTAACTTCAATAAAATGATGGATAGCTTTAAAGACAATATTGCGCAGTTATCCAACTCTTCAAAAATACTTATTCACTCAGCAGAATCTATATATGCTTCAGCGGAAACTACCGAGCTGGCCATTCAAGAGCAAAAACAAGGGACGGACTCTGTTGCAGCCGCAATTAACGAGCTTGAAAGCTCTTCAAGTGAAGTAAAAAATACCACCCACTTTGCATCAGAAAAGTCTGATAGCAGCAATCACCTCGCAGAGGAAAGCATGGCTGTTGCTAATCATACTGAGCAAAGTATCAACCAATTAGCACAAGATGTAAGGCTAGCTGCAGAACAAGTTTCTCAGCTTCAAGCACAAACACTAGAAGTGGGTAAAGTACTCGAAGTGATCAGTAGTATCGCGGAGCAAACCAATCTCTTAGCGCTCAATGCAGCAATAGAGGCCGCACGAGCCGGAGAAGCAGGAAGAGGGTTTGCGGTTGTTGCGGACGAAGTCAGAACACTTGCGACACGAACACATGACTCAACCGATGAAATCAAACGTACTATCGATAAACTACAGTCCGAGGCACAGCAAACCGTGGCAGCAATGAGTGCTTCTTGCGAAGAAGCGGATGACCGCGCACATCAGGTCAAGAAAGTGGCACAAGCGCTTAAAGACATCTCGACACAGATGCACGAAATTAATGCCTTAAACCTACAAATTGCCGATGCCACTGAGCAACAAAACTTGGCTGCTGAAGAAATCAATCGTAGCGTAGTGGCGATTAGCGATAATGCTGAGCGCTCGCTAGTTGATGCCCATGGCTCAAAACAGATCAGTGAAGAGTTGCTCACCCTTGCGCGCGATTTGGATGAGCAAGTGCGCGGATTTAAATTAAACTAAGTGAACCGCTAAGAGTAAAAAAGGAGCAGAGGCTCCTTTTTTACTCTATTACATCGCCAACCAATTCTTTGGCGTAAGATAATTATACAGCTCAGCTTCTTTCGATCCTGGCTCTGGCTGGAAGTCATACTCCCAGCGTGCCAATGGTGGCATCGACATTAAAATAGACTCGGTACGTCCACCTGTTTGTAGACCAAACAATGTGCCTCTATCCCATACCAGATTAAATTCAACGTAACGGCCTCGGCGATATAGCTGGAATTGACGCTCTTGTTCGCTATACGGTGTATCTTTGCGTTTTTCAATAATAGGTAGATAAGCATCAAGGAAGCCATTACCAACAGCTTGCATAAATGCAAAGCTCTTTTCAAAGCCCCATTGATTTAAGTCATCAAAGAATAAACCACCCACACCTCGAGTCTCATCTCGATGTTTTAAATAGAAATATTCATCACACCACTTTTTGTAGTCACCGTATACCGCGTCACCAAATGGTGCGCACAAATCCTTTGCAACTTGGTGCCAGTGCTTCACATCCTCAAGAACTGGATAAAATGGGGTTAAATCAAAACCGCCACCAAACCACCAAATCGGCTCTTCACCTTCTCTTTCAGCAATGAAAAAACGCACATTGGCGTGGCTAGTTGGAATATTGGGATTTTTCGGGTGGATCACTAAAGATACCCCACAGGCATGGAAGCTTCTGCCTGCTAACTCTGGACGGTGCGCCGTCGCTGAGGCTGGCATGGAAGCGCCAAAAACATGTGAATAGTTTACCCCGCCTTGCTCAATAACATCGCCATTACGGATCACGCGAGTGCGACCGCCACCACCTTCAGCACGCTCCCAGGCATCTTCAACAAACTGAGCGTTACCATCGGCAGCCTCTAAGCCTTGGCAGATATTATCTTGTAGTTGTAATAAAAAGGCTTTTACGGTCTCTAGGTTTATTTTACTCATGGTACTTTTTATCCTCGGATCACTTGGCCAGTCATTGCATTTTTAATGACGCTTGGGGTCGTATTACCGCCTAACTCACCTTCAACATAATAGCCAACTTGCGAGCCAAACTGGCTACGAGCTTCCGACAACGAAACAACTGGAGTTTGACCCGTTACATTGGCACTGGTAGATACAATCGGCTTACCAAAACGTTGACACAACTGCTTTACAATGGGATGGCTAGTAACACGAATAGCGATAGTGTCGTGTCCCCCTGTTAACCAATGCGGCGTACTGGCTTTCGCTGGCAATAACCAAGTAATGGCGCCTGGCCATGACGAAAAAATATCAGCGCGCTTATCCATCAGGATTTTATTGTCATCCACGTAGGGCAAACATTGACCATAATTGTCGGCAATTAAGATTAACCCTTTTTCTATGGGTCGAGATTTGATTGTTAGCAACTTAGTGACCGCATCTTGGTTATCAGGATCACAACCTAAACCATAAATGGCTTCCGTTGGATAACAGATCACTTTGCCAGCTTGAAGTGCCGACTCGGGCGTTGTTATTGTCGCAGCATCCGCTTTATTGTCATTACTCACGGTATTTCCACTATCTTTTGACATGATTTCTGCGGGCATTGTAGCACAGCTTTACCCGCTCGGGTTTTCTCCACCAGCACGGGCCAATGACACTCAGGACAAGCCTGCTCTACAGGCTTGGCGTTCAAGGTATACTTACAACTTGGGTAAGTGTCACAGCTATAAAAGTGTTTACCAAACTTATTTTTACGCTGAATTAGGTTGCCTTTTTGGCATTTTGGACACGCAGGCAACGCCGCTGTGGGTGGCGCATCTTCATGACCAATATAGTGGCAATCAGGATACCCAGTACAGCCAATAAACATGCCGTAGCGGCCATTTTTTATCACTAGATCTTTGCCACATTCAGGACAAGCCACATCTTCTAGTACTTTAATTACATGGCTATCATGATGTGCGAGCGGGCGAATATAATCACAAGTCGGGTAGCTAGCGCAGCCAATAAATGGACCATTTTTACTGTTTTTGATTACCAGCTCAGAGCCACATTCTGGACATACTTCATACTCTTTTTCTAATGCATGTTTGTCTGCATTAAATAATGCATGGTCTATTTTACTCATCGCTTTACCACCGCCCCCTTGTGCAAATATGCGCCTAATATAATCGCCTCGTTTTTAGGGTCAAGGAAATGATGGAAATTCCCCCTTGCAAGTATTTGATATCAGCGTTTTCAACTAAGTAGTAACCATTATTTGAAAGGCGGTAAGCTGAGGTCAAGACCTCAACTTACCGAAGGAAACTTGTCATGCTAGAGCAGAGTTAATGAACTACAGATGCAGGCTCGGTAAAAATCAGATCTTCCATCTGCGCATAAGCATGTTCTTTACCCGGCACATTAAATAGCACCATTAGTATCACCCACTTTAAATCATCTAGGCTGATATAGGTTTTATCCAACGCGAATAAGCGATCCATCACCATTTCTCTGGTGGTACTGTCAATCACTCCGACTTGTTCCACAAACATTAAAAAACCACGGCTTTCAACGTCTAGCATATTGCATTCGCTGTCGGTGTAGATCCGTGTCGCATGGTCCGGTTTAGCATTTAAATAGGGGTTTTCGTCACTGTGTTGTAAATCTGCAAGTTGCTCAAGCCAATCAAG
The DNA here is from genome assembly GCF_002850255.1 of Pseudoalteromonas sp. NC201. Taxonomy (NCBI): domain Bacteria; kingdom Pseudomonadati; phylum Pseudomonadota; class Gammaproteobacteria; order Alteromonadales; family Pseudoalteromonadaceae; genus Pseudoalteromonas; species Pseudoalteromonas sp. NC201. The sequence goes on along the minus strand of NZ_CP022522.1, from coordinate 27,625 downwards.
TGCTTTGTATATTTCGCCTTGATTAAAGCCGGCGCGAAGGAGTTCATCGGTGAGTTCGTTTTGTTCGACAAAGATTTCTGCCTCACTGTGAATATAGTTCTCAAATAAATACATTAAAATATCAAACATCTTCTTAACCCCTCGCGAGTTTTATGTAGCCGTCGAGTACACGCTCTACTTTATCTTCGAGTTCTAGGTCCAATAGTCTGGCAATCACCTGCTCTACTGGCCACTGGGTCCTTTGCGTTAAAGTGTCGACTGACGTCACCTCAAAGCCAAGGTTTTCTAATACGGGACATTGCTCCTCTTTTTGCTCCCCTATTTCTATACTATATAGACTGTTTTCACAAAAAAAGCTCACTTCTTCCAAAATATCCTCAATATTTTCGGTGAGTTTTGCCCCTTGCTTAATCAAGTAATGACAACCGCTACTTAATCGGTTTTTAATTGAGCCAGGGATCGCAAACACTTCTTTGTTTTGCTCCAGTGCATAGCGTGCGGTAATCAGCGAGCCACTTTTTACTTCGGCTTCAACCAACAAAACACCCAAAGATAAACCCGAGATTATGCGATTACGCCGCGGAAAGTGATTACTATTTGCTTGAGTATTTGGTAAGAATTCACTCACCACCAAACCATGCTGCACGATGTCTTCATAAAGCCGTTGATGGCGTTTGGGGTAAACAACATCAACGCCTGTCCCTAGCACGGCAATGGTTCCTCCTTGAACATCAAGTGCACCTTGGTGCGCTGCGCCATCAATCCCTCTCGCCATACCCGACGTCACCACCAACCCCGAGCGACTTAAGCCCTGTGCAAATTCATGTGCAAGCCCAAGCCCAGTTCTCGTTGAACTACGACTACCGACAACCGCAATTTGTGGTTGTTTTAATAACGCAATATTCCCTCTGCAAAAGAGCACTAAGGGAGGGTTACAGATCTCTTTTAGTTGCTCGGAGTACTCAGGAGAAAACAAAGATACAACATGAATTTGCTGACATTGACAATAAGCCAATATGTGCTCGATACGAGACCAATCTGTGCTCGCTAAATTGGCAGCAACATTTTCTTGTAGCCCAAGCTGACAAAGCTCAACTTGGCTTAATGTGAATAATTGCGCAAGGGAGACGTGATTAAGTAATGCAGTGATGGTTTTGATACCCAGCCCTTGGCAAAGGGTTAATGCCAAAGCTTGAGCTAGTTTAGCTTGTTTCATACTCTCTCCTTGAGTTTACTGACTCACTCAAGGAGAAATTCTACCACCTAGTTACTGGCAGTTTCCTTGAATGCTTGTACATGATCACCAACGCGGATCGGCTCCGAAGTTTCAACAACCATAGCGTAGCTTAAGTCTTCATACACTTTAAAGACCATCAGCTCACCGACTTTTTCCTTTGGCATATGCCATACCACGCTATCGTCATCGTTTCCCTCACCAAACCAAGATCCCATTTCGGTGATCAGTTTGTCAAGTCGTGATGCATCTTCAATATAGCGCGGACCGTGTTGACTTTCTATAACTGTAGGTGATTGCCTTATAATATCAAGGACATGTCCCTCTTTTAGCCGTGCTTTACTACCCACATCTAGTACCACAACACTCATGGTACTAAACTCTCTGAGCTTATTATCGCTCGCAATAATACGGCCCAAAGTTTGCTCCTCAGGACGAGACATAGAAAACTGTGCCGGAAAGCTTTGTCCGGTAGATATGGGTAGTACAATATCCCCAGCTCTAACCTCTTGTTTGGCAACCTCTAACTGTAGCTTTGCCGGACGCCCCGCAGCTAGGTCACCTTGCTCAACCACGTGGCCAGAACCAACTAACACAGCTTCCAAGCCAAGCAATTGTTGGCTGTCTATTGCACGATAGATTTCACCGCGACGATAGATGGCATAGTGCCCACCTTTTACTAAATCAGCTTTAACATACAAAAGATGACCCGGAGTCGCATTTTTAATATTTCGATTAGCTCCCAGTACAATTGGGCTATCAGAAAACTCCGACTCAGAAAGTGCTTGCTCAAAACGCAAAAACGGTTCCATGATGGGTAGTGGCAAGGTAGGAATAGCAGCCACTTTTTGGTTAACAATACGTGTATGCGGTGACAGCTTCTTCACACCTTTGTCTAACACCAGTATTGGATTGCCATTTTCATCGTAAAGTAGCTTAAGACTGTCTCCTGGATAAATCAGATCTGGGTTTTGAATACTAGGATTCCACTGCCACAATTGCTTCCACTTCCATGGAGAACGTAGGTACATTTTTGAAATATCCCACAAGGTATCGCCTTTTTTCACCACATAACGCTGTGGTGCATCTGCTTTTACAGCCAAAGTGTCCGCTTTCACAGAGAAAACAGAGCAGCTAGCGAGTATTAATGCAGCAATCGGATATTTCATGATGGCTTCCTTGTGGTTATTTTTGGTTATTATCCACCAAAACCTGTTAAAGGGGAACTTGAATGGCTAAAATAAGACCATACACTAGCTTACACGATAAATTGATTTAGGGTAATCATGGCTATATTAGAAGTTTTAAAGTTTCCAGACGAGCGTTTACGCACTGTTGCACAGCCTGTAGCAGAGGTTAATGACGAAGTACGTCAAATAGTTAAAGACATGCTGGAAACAATGTATGATGAAAATGGTATCGGCCTTGCGGCTACGCAAGTTGATATTCATCAGCGTATCGTCGTTATTGACGTTTCTGAAGAGCGCGATGAGCCACGCGTATTAATCAACCCAGAAATAACCAAACGCGATGGTACTACAGTGAGCGAAGAAGGCTGCTTGTCAGTACCATATTCATACGCAAAAGTAGATCGCGCTGAAACGGTCACGGTAAAGGCAACGAACGAACGTGGTGAAACATATGAGCTGGACGCTGATGGTTTGCTTGCCGTTTGTATTCAACACGAATTAGACCACTTAGTTGGTAAGCTATTTATCGATTACCTATCACCACTTAAACGTGACCGTATTCGTAAGAAGCTTGAAAAAGAAGCTAAGTTCGCTGCAAAGCAAGCTTAACCAATCTCCAACCAACTGATTTTAGGGTATTTCGTGAGTAATCCTTTGCGTATCGTTTTCGCAGGCACGCCTGATTTTGCAGCGCGCCACCTTGACGCACTTATTCAATCACAACATGACGTCGTGGCAGTGTACTGCCCACCCGACCGTCCAGCTGGACGTGGTAAAAAGCTCAAAGCATGTGAAGTAAAAGTATTAGCACAAGAACACAACCTGCCAGTGCTACAACCGCAATCATTAAAAACATCGGACGCACAGGCAGAGCTAGCCGCGCTTGATGCCGATGTCATGATTGTTGTTGCCTACGGAGTATTATTACCAAAAACTATTTTAGATACTCCTAGACTTGGGTGCCTGAATGTTCATGGCTCAATTTTACCACGATGGCGAGGCGCAGCGCCTATTCAGCGTGCTATTTGGGCTGGCGACAATGAAACTGGCGTAACCATCATGCAAATGGATGAGGGCCTAGATACCGGTGATATGTTGCACATCGCCCGCTGCCCTATTACAGCTACTGATACCAGTGCAGATCTCTACAACAAGCTTGCTGAACTTGGCCCTGATGCACTGATCGATACGCTAGCACGCTTATCTGCGGGCGAAATCACGCCAGAAAAGCAAGACGATACACTAGCGAATTATGCTAAGAAGCTAAGCAAAGAAGAAGCCGAGATTGACTGGCTGATGGAAGCCGCGCAAATTGAACGTAACATCCGCGCATTTAATCCATGGCCGGTTTGCTTTACCAATATGGCGGGTAACAGCGTCAAGATTTGGCAAGCGAAGGTAGTTGACGAACAAGGTGATGCAGGACATGTGCTACGTGCGGACAAGCACGGTATTGTAATTGCCTGTGGCACACAGTCATTAGAAATTCAAACCTTGCAACCACAAGGTAAAAAGCCCATGTCTGCACAAGACTTTTTGAATGGTCGAGCTGACTGGGTAGCAATTGGTGCTAAGGTTGGTGAAGCGTGAGTAATGTTCGCGCACTTGCCGCCCAAACCCTATTTCAAGTCGTCGATAAAGGCGCATCGTTAAGTGCTCAATTACCACTTGCCACCAGCCAGTTAGACGGTAAAGACAAAGCCTTGCTACAGCAAATTTGCTATGGCGTATTAAGGTACTTGCCTTCGCTTGAACATTATTGCCAGCAATTACTTGAGCAACCACTTAAAGGTAAGCGCCGTGTTTTCCAGTTTTTGCTGTATGTGGGTATTTACCAACTGCAACATATGCGTGTACCAGCTCATGCTGCAGTAGCCGAAACGGTAAACGCACTTACGCCACTAAGAGCGCCCGGCATGAAAGGCTTAGTTAATGCAATTTTACGCAGCTTCCAACGTCATCAGGTCGAATTAGAAACCAGCGCTGCCGAAATCCCAGCTTGTTTATACAACCACCCAGGCTGGTTTATCAATCAACTAAAAGCAGCTTACCCAACTCAATGGCAAGCTATTTTAGAAGCGAACCAACAACAAGCACCAATGTGGCTGCGTGTTAACCAATCGCAATTCTCTACTGCCGATTATGCAGCTCTGCTAGACCAAGAAGGGGTAGCCTATCAGCTTCATAGCGAATACCCTGACGGGATCTTACTTGATAGCCCAATCGACGTTTACGCACTACCACAATTTGCTGCTGGCGCTTGCTCAGTGCAAGACGCCGCTGCCCAAAAAGCCGCGAGATTATTAGCACCACAAGCAGGTGAAAATATCCTTGATGCTTGTGCCGCCCCTGGCGGTAAGACTTGTCATATTTTGGAGTTGGCAGATGCCAAAGTGACTGCAATTGATGCTGATGGTGATCGCTTGCTACGTGTGGAGCAAAACCTTGAGCGGATCGGATTGTCGGCCAAATGCCTTGAGGGCGATGCAAGTGACCCCGAAGCATGGTGGGATGGCGAGCAATATGATCGCATCTTATTGGATGTACCTTGCTCTGCAACTGGTGTTATTAGAAGACACCCGGACATCAAATGGCTAAGACGTGCTTCTGATATTGATAACTTGGTGACGTTACAGGCACAAATTATTGATAAAATCTGGCCATTGCTTAAGCCCGGTGGCACACTAGTTTATGCTACCTGCTCGGTACTACCACAAGAGAACCAGCAACAGATCGCACGCTTTCTTTCTGCGACCTCTGATGCAACGCTTGTACCTTTGCATGATGCAGACACACAAACACAACCAGGCTTGCAGCTATTACCCGGATTGAGTGATGGGTTTTACTACGCAAAGTTGACAAAACAATAATAGAAAATCGACCGTAACCAATATGAAAATCATCATCTTAGGCGCCGGCCAAGTCGGCGGGACACTGGCAGAAAACCTCGTCGGTGAAGAAAATGAAATTACCGTTGTCGACATCGATGGCGAGCGCTTAAGAGAGCTGCAAGACAAATACGATCTACAGGGAGTCACTGGCCACAGTGCTCACCCTGAGATCTTACGTCAAGCAGGTGCTGAGGACGCCGACATGATAATCGCCGTAACCAGCTCGGATGAGGTTAATATGGTTGCGTGCCAGGTTGCCTATAGTATTTTCAATACGCCGACCAAAATTGCGCGGATCCGCTCTGAGCAATACTTAAAGTACAAAGAAAAGCTGTTTCACAATGACGACCTACCGGTCGACCATTACATCGCACCGGAGCAGCTAGTAACGCAATATATCCGCAGGCTAATAGATTACCCAGGCGCTTTGCAGGTGTTGCAATTTGCAGAGGGCATGCTGTCACTCGTGGCGGTTAAAGCTTATTACGGCGGTTTACTCGTTGGCTATGCACTTTCTGCATTAAAAGAGCATATTCCAAACGTCGACACCCGCGTTGCCGCTATTTATCGCCAAGGCAAAGCCATCAAGCCACTCGGCACCACCGTAATTGAAGCCGATGATGAAGTCTTCTTTATCGCCGCAACCAAGCATATTCGTGCGGTCATGAACGAGCTACAAAAGCTCGAACGCTCTTACAAGAAAATTATGATTGCCGGTGGCGGTAACATAGGTGCGGGATTGGCAAGTTCATTAGACAAGAACCATAGCGTCAAGCTTATTGAACGCAATCAAGCTCGTGCCACACAACTATCTGAAACGCTTGATAATACAGTAGTTTTTTGTGGCGATGCCTCAGACCAAGAACTGCTATCAGAAGAACATATAGAGCAAGTAGACGTGTTCATCGCGGTGACGAATGACGACGAAGCCAATATTATGGCTGCGATGCTTGCAAAACGTATGGGCGTACAAAAGACCATGGCGCTTATTCAACGTGGTGCCTATGTCGACCTCGTGCAAGGTGGCGACATTGATATTGCCATCTCACCACAGCAAGCGACTATATCAGCGCTACTCACCCATGTTCGTCGTGGAGATATCGTTAACGTTTATTCATTGCGTAAAGGTGCTGCAGAGGCCATTGAAGCTGTAGCACATGGCGATGAAAACACCTCTAAGGTTGTCGGTCGTGCTATTCGCGATATCAAATTACCGCCGGGTGCGACTATCGGTGCCATTGTCCGTGATGAAGATGTACTGATCGCACATGACGATACTATAATTCTCTCTGGCGACCATGTGATCATGTTCCTAATCGATAAAAAGCAAATCGGTGTTGTGGAAAAACTCTTCCAGGTAAGCGCTTTATTCGTTTAATGCCAATTGAGTTAATTCTCCAATCAATTTAAAGGGTGAATTATCTCATTTAAATGGTGTAAAGCGCCGTACTCACTAGGTATCTTGTTGGTCTTGAAAAATAGATAAATCGATTAAATAGTCTTTTAATACGCTGCGGATTATTTCTGGTTCTGAGGTTAAGTGAATGCCTAGAGAGACGATTTGCTCATGACTTTTTATACGCCGAATATCCCCTTCTAGCGAGATCTGATTCCCTTCTTTACCTTCGATAAACACTTCGCACTTTAAACCTTCTTCCATATGTTCAGCATCAATTGACGTTAAGTCGAGCTGTAAACCAGCAAGTGAGATGTCCTTTATTACCCCAACATCTTTGCTGCCATGACAGTGAAACTTAGCGGGGATTAAGGTTGGCACCCGGTTTTGCGAGCGGAGTTTGTATGTTTGTACCTTTTCGGGTAAATAGAGAAAAATAAGCCGCGCGGGATGGACTGAAACCGCTTTGATTTGCGATTTGAATGCAATGACTTGGCCATCACCATTTTCGAGCAAAGCCCGAACGATAACCGAAGTCCCTTCCATAACAAAGTCCAGCGCCGCGCCTAATCGCTTAGGGTTGGGATGGTTAAGAATTAAAAACGCCCCTTGTAGCATACCGACATATTCTGTTTTTATTCTTTTACTATTTGCCGGTAAACAAATTTCTAAATCAACAATACTTCCAGCGCTGATTGCGGTGAGCAAAGTTTCTTGCCCAACCTCTTGAGTTTTTAACATGGATCCAACCCTTCCTGAGTTCACTCTACTACTTTTTTATTGTAGCAGTTTTAGCGGAAGGCCATTTAAAACTGAATTCAGATTAATTACAACTCCCCGACCATCAGCAATATCTAGCAAAGATCCATCTATTTGACTAAAAAATGGCTTTTTAATATTATCGCACCATCTCTTAACGTCATCATTTTACTTTGTACCTCAAGCGAACTTTGTGGCATACCAAGCTCGTTATCCTCAATAAACAACATCATAGGTTCGCTGTTACGCTTAGCAACAAATAATATACCCGAGACATCATGTTTGAATAAGCAGCCTGCTCCCTCCGTCTCGAAGTCATCGACAATCGCTGGTATTTGGCGCTTTTGCCAGAGCTCATTTTCTGAAATCACTTGAACAACAAACCGTATACCACTCTCACAGCCAATTTGATGAAACAAGTCATATGATTGAGCACTACCTAATGTGGGCTGGTTATGTTGCAAGTAACCGACCTCATCGATTAAGCTATTTAACTGTATTACGCTTCGTTCTATAAGCTGCATACCCAAGTCCTGCTCATGGCTAGCAGCAAATCCCTCAATCACTTTAAACCCTTTATCTGAAAAGCGTGTGGCAAGCAATATCGTCGCCTCCAAGTTAAATCGTTGTAAAAATACTGACACTTGAAAACCCCGAAAATCCGAGTTTTTGAAATTTTTATTAACTTTTTCTTTGCGAAGTTCAAAAGGAAGATGACAACTTGTCACAAAGGGCAGAAACAAGGTAGTGGTACTGTCAGTTGTAGGCTCCTAGCAAAAGAGCCCACAACTTAAGCACAGTTACCCACGCCAGAAGGTAGGAGTAAATAAGACTAACAACGTGAAGATCTCTAAGCGGCCAAAGACCATAGCAAGAGTAAGGATCCACTTTGCTGCATCGCTAATGTCGCCGTAGTGCGCTGCAACACTTCCCAATCCTGGGCCCAAGTTATTTAGACAGGCCGCAGTTGCTGAAAATGCAGTAATATTATCGAGTCCCGTCCCCAGTAATGCAATCATAATAATCACAAACACCAGCGCATAAGCCGAGAAGAACCCCCACACTGCTTCCACCACTTTATCAGGCAATGCCTTGCGGCCTAATTTTATCGAGTAAATAGCGCGTGGATGCACTAAACGATTAAGCTCGCGGATCCCCTGTAAATAGAGTAAGAAGACACGCACAACCTTCATCCCACCACCTGTAGAACCAGCACAGCCACCAATGAAGCTAGAGAAAATCAAGAGAATAGGTAGAAACAGCGGCCACGTTGAGAAGCTATCGGTCGCAAACCCTGCAGTCGTACTAATTGACACAGCCTGAAACATCGCTTGATCTAAGGTTTCATCACCCGTTTCATAGACATTGCTTGACGATAATACCGCAAAACAAATCACTACCAACGCTAACTGGATAAATAGAAAGACTTTAAACTCAGGATCTCGCAAATAGGCTTTAATATTGCGGCTCGACACAGCAGCATAATGTAGCGAGAAGTTAATGGCAGCAATCAGCAAGAAGATGACGCAAATAACGTTAATGAGCGGGTTATCGAAGTAGCCCATAGAAGCGTCATAAGTCGAGAAGCCACCGATAGCTATCGTAGCAAACGCATGACAGATAGCATCAAACCAATTCATTCCTGCTATCCAGTAAGCCAGCGTACAAGCTGCCGTTAGAGACACATAGATATACCAAAGGTGCTTGGCGGTATCGGCAATGCGCGGTGTCATCTTTGAGTCTTTAACTGGACCTGGTGTTTCGGCACGATATAACTGCATGCCACCAACCCCAAGCATAGGAAGAACGGCTACGGCCAATACGATGATCCCCATACCACCAAGCCACTGCAACTGCTGGCGATAGAATAATACCGCTTTGGGTAAATGTTCTATACCCGTCAATACCGTAGCCCCAGTAGTTGTCAGCCCAGAAAAAGCTTCAAACACGGCATCTGCTAAAGATAGATTCGGTTTATCTAAGAAAATGAGCGGCAATGATGCAAACGATCCCAGTACCAACCAGAATAAAACAACGATTAAGAAGCCCTCTCTGGCTTTAAGATCGCCGTTTTCCTTGCGGTTTGGGTAGTACGCAAACAAACCCATCAGCACACTAAAAATGAAAGCTAAAACAAAAGGTACACCACCACCATCTTTGTATATCAAAGATACAATGGCTGGTGGCACCATAGTGATACTAAATAGAGCGACTAACTGCCCGAGTATTTTTATTATGGTACGAAATTGCATTTTGTACGCTGCGCTTTTTGTTATTTAACCAGAGGTTAATTAGTGAATGTAAAGAAGTAGAACCTACTCCTTGAGTTGCTTAAATAATACAACACCATTGGTTAATTCATAAATAGCATCAATGATTTGTTGTGTTTCACGACTATCTACTGCTATTTGCCAGGTAATATTAGCCGTGTATTCTTTATCTAAATTTAGCACTGTAAACTGGCTTTGTAATAGCTGCTCTATCACACCTTGAAGATGGTAATCACTGTGGCCAACAATAATAGAAGCCGGTACTTTTTTAGTCGTGCTTAGCTGTGCTAGTGCGTTATTAAGCGTGCCACCATAAGCTCTAACCAACCCCCCGGTGCCAAGTTTTATACCGCCAAAATAACGCGTCGTCACCGCGGTTATTTCACCAATCCCTGATCCCATTAGCACATTGAGCATTGGCTTACCAGCGGTCCCGTTAGGCTCACCATCATCAGAAAACCCTAACACATGGCTGCCACCTGGTGCCCCTGCGATGTGTGCCCAACAATTGTGCCGTGCATCAGGATACGCGTCATTAATCTGCTTAATAAACGCTTTAGCATCTTCGATGGTTGGCGTGTGGGCCAAATGTACGATAAACGTGCTTTTCTTAATTTCCTCATGATGACTAATTGATTCACTCGGAATGAAATATTCAGACATAATGTTCCAAACTAAAAGGGAGCCAATCGGCCCCCAAATATACTTACTTTTAGCGCTAGAAGTCAGCTTACTCGAGACCGAAATCTCGCGTCATATTTTCTAGTCTATCTTCATGCACAATGATGTTATCTTCAATACGGATACCACCGTAAGGCTTCAGTGCATCAACCTTATCCCAATTGATATACTGTTTGTTTTCTGTTTGCGCCAAGTCTTCCAACAATGAATCGATGAAGTACAACCCAGGCTCAATAGTGAACACCTGATTAGCCTCTATCTTACGAGTACAACGCAAGAACGGGTGACCTTCAGGCGGTGCTTGGTGCGTGCCGGCTTCATCAGCCATGAATCCGCCCATATCATGTACCTGTAGACCAATATGGTGACCGAGACCATGAGGGAAGAAAGTGGAAGAAATCCCCTTCTCGACGATGGCCTGAGCACCAAGCTTAACAATACCAAAGTCACTCAACACTTGCGCCACACGATTATGACAATCGATATGCAGCTCACCGTATAGTTTGCCCGGTTGTAATGCTTTGCCCAATTCAATTTGGTGATCGTTCATGACTTTCACCAACTCGGCAAACTCACCTTGTTTAGCAAAATCATAAGTACGGGTAATATCTGACGCATAACCGTTAAAGTTTGCACCGGCATCAATCAAAAATGATAAGTGCTTACTCGGTGCTTTACGCTCAAAATGGGTATAGTGCAAAATCGCACAATTTTCATTCAAGGCGACAATATTGCCATATGGCGTATCGTTTTCCATATGCTGAGTTGCATTAAGATAAGCTTGTTGAATTTCAAACTCGGAACCACCAGCAAAGAAGGCATCGCGCGCCGCCATGTGGCCAAGCACGCCAAGACGGCTTGCTTCACGTAAACATGCCATTTCATACTGAGTTTTATATGCACGATGATAATGCAAGAAGTTCATCACCGGCTCTGGATTCACTTGAGTAAAGCCAAGCGCTTGTGCAACCTCTAAATATTCACCGATATAGGCATAGTTTGCTTTGTCGTATGGCAGTAACTGTTCAACCTGATCTGGCTTAACCAGCAGTTGAATATCAAAATACTCTGCCCAAAAATCTCTCGGCTCGTCAGGCACTTTATGCCAAAAATCAACCGGACGATAAAAAATGAGTTTCGGCTTGTCACTGCCATTAACCACAATCCAGCAATGCGGATTATCGATAACAGGCAACCAAGCTTTAAATTGCGGGTTAACTTTAAACGGATAGTACATATCATCAAGGAATTGACGCTTTGCTTGCCCCGAATGGATCACAAGTCCATCCAGTCCTTCTCGTTCTACTATCGTTCTTGTACGCTGTTGCAACGTGGCAATGTGCTCTGCGTATAAATTTGCTAACTTATCCATGGTGTACCCATTTTCAAAAATTCACATACTATCGAGTCTATCATAGCTGCTACCTAAAAACGACGAACTGAGTCTAAGCACCAGCCATGTGCGGTTATTTCACAATTTTCATATCCAAGATACTTGCCAATATGTTGCCATCACGACCAAGGCGGGTATGGTAAACCTGTCGATATGCCATCACATTTTTTACGTAGTCACGTGTTTCTCGGTACGGGATCAGCTCAATCCAAAGCTCAGCAGGCATAGCCTCTGACGGCAGCCAACGCTTAATTCTATGATAACCCGCGTTGTACGATGCTGTCGCCAAAACCTCATTTCCAGCATTTTTACGCTTCAAATACTCTAAATAACTGGTCCCCAAGCGAATGTTTGTGGCCGGATGATATAGGCGATTTTTTGCCACGCGTTTGCGGTTGTTGACGTATTTGGCAGTGCTTGGCAGCAGCTGCATTAAACCGTGAGCATCCGCACTCGAGCGTGCATCCGGTGCGAAAGAGCTTTCCCGGCGAGCAATCGCAATGCTCCATGCAACATCGACTCGATTACGCTCACTATATTTAGTGAACAGCTCTTTAAACGCTATCGGGAAACGCAAATCAACGTAATTCCAAGCTTTGATCTGTGCAAGAGTAAAAATAGTGCTGTCGTACCAATCAAAGTCAGCAGCCAATATGGATGCTGCAAGCTTTTCCTCTTTGCTTGAGGTGTTAGTAAGGTAGTTCCACTCTCGACGTGCTTGAGTATACCTTTCCAGTTCGTATAAAGCCTTTGCTCGCTTAAAACCAGGCGCATGAGATACTCGTTCGACAATGCTGGGGTCAACATTTAACGGCTCTTCATTCAGTGAGACTGGTAATCCTAAACGCGCAGCAGCCAAAAAACCGTAGTAATCACGCTCTTGTGCTAATTGCTGCCAAATCTCGTTAGCCTTAGCTAACTCGTCACGCTTCGCGAGGCTATATGCAAGCCAGTATTGTTGACCATTGCTTAGTTGCTCGTGACCCACGAATAAGGCCGAAATCCCTTCCCAATCTTGCTCTTTCAGCATGTTACTCATCAGCCACTGTAGTAGCTTTCTGTCCTGCAACGATTTGGGCACTTTATTAAGCCAAAACCGTGCGTCTTCATGCCCTTTAGACGCAAGCGCTAGAGCGAAACGATAAGCAACACTATCCTTTTGCCGCTGAGTAAAGGTAAACATATCCTGCATCTTCTGCCAGGCACGCAGCGCTAAATCAGGATCGCGCCAAACGAGGCGTCTTATACCATATACCGCAATTTCGGCTTCTTTTTTAGTACGTTTACTAAACCGATAAAGCCCGGCAGCGGCACTCGGATCTTGGCGAACCTTTTTATATAGCTCGGCAAGGTATGCCTCATTTTTTGGTAACAGCTTCTCAAGATAGTCTAGCAGTGACGTTTGACCAGATTGTGCAGCATTAGAAATTCGCTGCCAGACTAGCTCAGGCGTTCTATACCCCGCTTTTTGCCATTGGTTAAAAAGACCATCACAAGCTCTGGGCTGAGACTTTCCCACCGTCCAAATATCGGCTACCTGATCAAGAATGGCTTTTTTCGGTGCACCCAAGTCCAACTGATACACCAAATACGTACACTTGAGTTCAACATCACTGGTTTCACGATAGAACTCGATGAATCGTGCTTTCTTTTTATACCGCTTTAAATAATCGAGCCAAGCTGAACGTACAGGCCATTCTAATGGGGTGTGTTCGTATACCGTTAAAAAGTGCTGAATTTCCTGCTGGTACTTGAGTTTAGGGTGACGCTTGTAAAATGCCATTTCAACGTATGGCTTAAGTGGATGATCGAGCTGCGCTGTTGCAGCTTTAAAATTATTATAATTACCAGACCAAGCGACACGCTCAGCCTCTTTAAATTCGTCGTGAGTGCTATCGGCTGCACAGAGCCAGCTCACCATACATAAGCTGCCTGCAGCTAAGCGGGGTAACCAATATGTCATGCAAACCCTTTTTTATCTGCCAAAAGAATACACACCTAAATTGAAATACAGCCAAATTATGCTTATCTAAAGATGGCGCTGAAGACCAAAACTCGGCTTGTCACTTGCGAGCATGCTCATAAATGACACTAAATGCGAGGTGCGTTAAGCCACCATAGCAAACCGACTCAGGTATTTCAGTAAATGTGCGGTAAATTTTTCATTGCAATTTGCCGCCAAAGGATCCACACTGATTGAAATTACAACTCATCGTACCAGTGTAAAGCACGGGAGAACATGTATGTTAATCAAACGCGAGTCCTTTGTAGTTGATTTTTGCAAAGGCAATATCGCTGAGTTTAAGTTTTGCCTACCAGGCTCAGTAAACAAACTATCTCAGCAAGTACTAAAGGAAAGCCACGAAGCACTTATCGAATTGAGCCAGCGCGACGACATCGACGGCTTAATTTTTACCAGCGATAAAGACCACTTTATTGTTGGCGCTGATATTTTTGAATTCCTTCCGACTTTCCAACGCCCAGAAGAAGAACTTGTTGGTTGGATTAAAACCGCAACCGATGTCTTCGACGCAATAGAAGATTTACCTTTCCCTACACTATCGGCAGTAAATGGCCTTGCGCTTGGCGGTGGTTGCGAGTGGTTGCTCGCCACGGATTACCGTATTGCAACTGACAACGCAAAAATTGGCCTACCAGAAGTTAAGCTTGGCATTATGCCGGGCTTTGGTGGTACCGTAAGACTTCCTCGCTTAATCGGCGCTGACAACGCAATGACGTGGATAACCACAGGTCAAGAAAACCGAGCGAATGACGCACTAAAAGTGGGTGCGGTTGACGGTGTAGTACCTACTGACAAACTCATGGCTGCCGCTATTCGTACCTTGGAGCAAGCCATTGCAGGTAAATTAGATTGGCGCGCGAAACGCCAAATCAAGCTTGACCCATTGAAGATGAATCGTGTTGAGCAAGGTATGAGCTTTGGTATGGCCGAAGGCTTAGTCATGGCAAAAACCAAAGGTCATTACCCAGCACCAATGATGGCGGTACAAACGCTTAAAGCGGCAGCAAACCTTAGTCGCAGAGAAGCGATGGCACTCGAAAACCAAAACTTTGCTAAGCTTGCCAAAACGGCAGAAGCCGCAGCGCAAACCGGTATTTTCTTAGCGGATCAATACATCAAAACGGTTGCCAAGAAACAAGCAAAACAAAGTAAAACAGAGATCAAACAAGCAGCGGTACTTGGTGCTGGTATTATGGGTGGCGGTATCGCTTACCAATCGGCCTACAAAGGTACGCCAATTGTCATGAAAGACATCCAGCAAGGTGCCCTAGACCTTGGTATGGGTGAGGCTGCAAAACTACTTGGTAAAAAAGTACAGCGCGGCCACATGTCAATGGACAAGATGGTTGCCACTTTAGGTAAAATCAAAGCAACGCTCAACGATCACGATCTACAAGGCTCAGACATCATCGTAGAAGCCGTTGTTGAAAACCCTAAAGTCAAGAAAACGGTATTGGCGAGTTTAGAGTCGCAATTACCAGAAGGTACGATCCTGACTTCAAACACATCAACTATTCGTATTGATGAGTTAGCCACGGCACTTGAGAAGCCAGAAAACTTCTGTGGTATGCACTTCTTTAACCCAGTGCCAAAAATGCCATTGGTAGAAATCATTCGTGGCGAGCAAACATCGGATGAAACCGTTGCTGCAGTGGTAGATTATGCCTTAAAGCTTGGCAAGTCTCCTATCGTTGTTAACGATTGCCCAGGTTTCTTCGTGAACCGTGTTCTATTCCCTTACTTTGCAGGCTTCAGCCAACTTGTTGTAGAAGGTGCTGACTTCGCAAAAGTAGATAAGGTTATGGAAAATGTCTTCGGCTGGCCAATGGGTCCAGCGTACCTACTAGACGTAGTGGGTATCGATACGGCAAACCATTGTACTGGTGTAATGGCTGATGGCTTCCCTACTCGCATGGCACGTAAAGACAAAGACCCTGTCGCAGTACTTGCGGGGGCTGAGCGCTTTGGTCAGAAGAACCAAAAAGGCTTCTACCAATACGCACCAGATCGCAAAGGTCGTTTGAAGAAGAGTAAAGACGACAGCGCGCTTGAGCTGCTGAGCGGTATTTGTGACGCACCAACTGAATTTGATAAACAAACGATTATTGAGCGTTGTATGGTGCCAATGATCAATGAAGTGTTACTGTGTCTGCAAGAAAACATTGTTGCTTCACCGCAAGAAGCAGACATGGCACTGATCTACGGTATCGGCTTCCCTCCATTCAGAGGTGGTGCATTCCGCTATCTAGACCAAATCGGCCTCGCAAACTTTGTAGCTATGGCTGATAAGTACGCTCATCTTGGTGAAATTTATCGAGTTTCTGAGCAAACTAGACAGTGGGCAGATGAAGGTAAAGTGTTCTATCAAGTGGAGGGCCAGTAACATGGAAAACGCGGTAATCGTAGATTGTATTCGTACCCCAATGGGCCGTTCAAAAGGCGGTGTATTTAAGCATAAACGTGCCGAAGACCTCAGCGCACACTTGATGAAAGGCCTACTTGAGCGTAACCCTCAAGTAGCACCAGACTCAATTGATGATATTTACTGGGGCTGTGTACAGCAAACTTTAGAGCAAGGCTTTAACGTTGGTCGTAATGCTGCACTCTTAGCTGGCATTCCTCACACCGTACCGGCGGTAACCGTGAACCGCCTATGCGGTTCGTCAATGCAGGCATTGCATGACGCAGCTCGCGCTATCATGACAGGTGCTGGTGACACTTACCTTATCGGTGGTGTTGAGCACATGGGTCACGTACCAATGACACATGGTAATGACTTTCACCCAGGCCTTGCGACATCAGTTGCGCAAGCTGCTGGCGTGATGGGGTTAACAGCTGAGTACTTAGCGCTAATGCATGGTATCAGTCGTGAGCAGCAAGATGAATTTGCCGTACGTTCACACCAGCGCGCACATGCCGCAACCCTTGAAGGGCGTTTTGCAAAAGAAATCCTGCCAATGGAAGGTCATGATGCCGATGGTACACCTGTACTTGTCGAGCATGACGAAGTTATCCGCCCTGAGACAAGCCTAGAAGGTCTAGGACAGCTACGTCCTGTATTTAACCCAGCATCGGGTACGGTAACTGCAGGTACCTCTTCAGCGCTTTCTGACGGTGCTTCAGCTATGTTGGTCATGAGCGAGTCTAAAGCAAGAGAACTCGGTCTTCCAATTCGTGCTCGTGTTAAGTCAATGGCAGTCGCAGGTTGCGATCCTTCCATCATGGGTTATGGTCCAGTTCCAGCATCACAAAAAGCCTTGAAGCAGGCGGGCATTACTATCGATGATATTGATGTTGCTGAACTAAACGAAGCCTTTGCAGCACAATCACTACCAGTGCTAAAAGATCTAGGTCTACTAGACAAAGTAGATGAGAAAGTGAACCTCAACGGTGGTGCAATTGCACTCGGTCACCCACTTGGTTGCTCAGGCTCACGTATTAGCACAACGCTTATCAATCTAATGGAAGAGAAAGACGCGAAGTATGGTCTTGCAACTATGTGTATTGGTTTAGGCCAAGGTATCGCTACCGTATTCGAGCGCGTAGATAACTAATTCCAACCAGCTGGTACTGGGCTTTTATAAGACAATACCAGCACACAACTTCAACTTGGTGACCAAGGCAAAACGGCACAGCTGTTTTGCCTTTTTTATTACCCGCATTTACCTCACCTCGGTTGGCTAAGACTTGAGTTATCCAAACTTGAGCTTACTTACAACATGCGGTTAAAATAGCAGTTTTCGTCACTAACAACGTAACTAACAAGGCCACCCACAATGAGTTTTGATAATACCGACCACACCTTAGATGCAGTAGGCTTACGTTGTCCGGAGCCGGTAATGATGATTAGAGGCATGGTGAGACGGATGAACTTAGGTGAGACGTTGTTAGTTATCGCAGATGATCCATCAACGACAAGGGACATTCCGAGCTTCTGTGAATTTATGGATCACACTTTGGTTGCCAAAGCAGTGGCCGAATCTCCTTACAAATATGTGATTAAGAAAGGTCAGTGATCTCCTCTTTAACACACTGTTTGAACTCATGAGTCATAGACAATAAAAAAGCGGCTGATGCCGCTTTTTTAAGATTTTACAATCACCACCTTTGGTGAGCGAGGATTACGATAATCTAAGCGGATTTCGTACCAACCTTTTTTACTTGGCTTAAAGCTAAAGTAGTTATACACCGTGTTACAATCCGCGACCAGCGGTTGTCCTAGCGTTAACTGCCCTTCACTCTTATAGCCACAGTTGTAGCCTTCACTCCACTGCTCATCAGCAATTTTAAATTCATACACTTTACCTGGGCTCATGAATCTTGCTTTTGTTGCGTAGATCCCCGGTTGTGTTTCTTCAAAGCGATACTGAGGTTCGGCATCCCACAGAGTGAAGTCACCGCGTAAATACATTGTCTTATCCAACTCTCCAGCAACTACCGGTGAAGTTGACGTTGTTGGCAATTGAAAGTTACTACTACAAGCGGTAAGTGCTAATAGCGCAATCGCCATTGCCCCTTGTTTTTTAATCATAGCTAGACTGCCTTTTACTTGCTTTTACCAATCAGCAAAAAGCCAGCAATTGCTGGCTTTTGTATCAGCAATTAGTTTTGTAACACTGAAATATCTGCAGTATTAAGGAATAACTTACTTAACTGACCAAGTAGCGCTAAACGATTGGCTTTAACCGCTTCATCGTCCGCCATTACCATAACATTATCAAAGAAGTTATCTACTGCTTCACGTAAACTTGCTAAACGCGTCAGTGCAGTTTGATAATCACCTTCAGCGTAAACAGGTGCAAGCTCAGCAGTTAACGCAGCAACTTGTGCAGCCAATGTTTGCTCAGCTTCTTCTTGCAGGAGTGAACTCTCCACCGCAGCTTCTGACGCGACGTTATTCTTCGCTAGAATGTTGTTTACACGCTTATTGGCAGCAGCTAACGCTTCAGCTTCCGCCAACGTTCTAAAGTGACTAACCGCTTTTACTCGGCGATCAAAATCAACTGGGCTCGTTGGACGTCTTGCAAGTACTGCTTGGATCACATCCACGCTGATACCTTCATCTTGGTACCAGGCACGGAAACGACCTAACATAAACTCAACCACTTCATCGGCAACATTTGCATTGCTTAGCTTATCACCGAATAACGTCATTGCTTTGGCAACGATATCCTGAATGTCTAATGGTAGTTCTTTTTCTACCATGATACGCAATGCGCCGATGGCAGCACGACGAAGTGCAAACGGGTCTTTATCGCCTTTTGGTGTCTGGCCGATACCAAAAATGCCAACCAGAGTATCAAACTTATCCGCAAGCGCCACAGCAAAACTGATTGGGTTAGACGGTAGATTATCACCAGCAAAACGCGGCATATATTGCTCATTTTGTGCTAGTGCGACTTCTTCCGCTTCGCCATCAATGCGCGCGTAATGCATACCCATCACGCCCTGAACGTCAGTAAATTCCATGACCATTTCAGTCATTAAATCCGTTTTACTTAGTAAACCGGCACGCTCTGCTAATGCCTTATCAGCACCAAGCTGCTCCGCAATAAAACCAGCGAGTGCCGAGATACGCTCTGACTTGTCTTTTAGTGTGCCAAGCTGCTTCTGAAATAACACTGAATCAAGTGACTCAAGACGACTTTCCAGCGTTTTCTTCTTATCCGTTTCAAAGAAGAACTGAGCATCTGCCAGACGTGGACGAACCACTTTCTCGTTACCCGAGATCACTACGCTCGGATCTTTACTTTCAATATTAGAAACAAACAAGAACTTGTTGATCAAGTTGCCTTGCTTATCTAACAGTGGAAAGTATTTTTGGTCGTCTTTCATGGTGTAGATAAGTGCTTCATCAGGCACTTGCAAGAAGGCTTCTTCAAAAGATGCAACTAAAGTTACTGGCCACTCGACTAGTGATGTAACTTCTTCAAGAAGATCTTCATCCATCGCTACTTGCGCGCCGAGCTTTTCAGCTTCAGCTTCAATTTGGCCTCGAATTAACGCTTTACGTGCTTCATAATCCGCAATAACGTATGCGCCTTTTAGCACTGCATGGCTATCATCAGCATGTTCAACACGAACACGCTCAGGGTGATGGAAGCGATGTCCTTGCAACTCATTGCTGATGGCTTTACCTAGCACTTCACCTTCAACTTGTTGACTACCAAGTAGTGCAGCCACAGTATGCACAGGACGGATAAATTGCGTCTTGTTCGCACCCCAGCGCATCGGCTTTGGAATAGGTAACTTAGCCAATGCTTTGTTGATCACATCGCTTAGTAACGCTAAGGTCTGTTGCCCCTCTACTTTCGCCTTGTGTAGCAGCCAAGTGCCTTTATCAGTTTCTAAACGCTCAGCATCATTAATATCAATACCACAACCACGAGCCCAACCTAGCGCCGCTTTAGTCGCGTTACCATCGGCGTCAAATGCCGCCTGAATAGCTGGACCACGCTTTTCAACCACTTTGTCGGCTTGTTGCGTTTGTAATGCTTTAACTTGAATGCCTAAGCGACGAGGTGATGCATACCAGCTCACGCCTTCATGGCTAAGCTCTAATGCTTCTAGCTCTTGCCTAGTATTTTCTGCGAATGACTCAGCAAGGTTGCGTAACGCCTTTGGTGGTAGCTCTTCGGTACCAATTTCTACGAGTAAGTTTTCAGTCGACATTATTTATCCTTACAAAGCGGGAAGCCAAGTGCTTCACGTGCGTCATAGTAAGCCTGTGCACAGGCTTTTGATAAAGCACGAACTCTTAATATATAGCGCTGACGCTCAGTTACTGAGATAGCATGACGTGCGTCTAACAGGTTAAATGCATGAGATGCCTTCATTACCTGCTCATAAGCTGGTAGAGGAAGCCCTGCTTCGATTAGCTTTTCGCTTTCTTTTTCACACTGGTCAAACTGCTTGAATAATGCCTCTACATCCGCATATTCAAAGTTATATGTCGACTGTTCTATCTCGTTTTGCATGAACACGTCACCATAAGTTACGCGTCCCATTGGACCATCTGTCCAAACGAGATCATAAATGCTATCTACACCTTGTATATACATTGCAAGGCGCTCTAAACCATACGTAATTTCACCCGTTACCGGTGAGCATTCAATACCGCCAACTTGCTGGAAGTAAGTAAACTGAGTCACTTCCATGCCATTCAACCATACTTCCCAACCTAATCCCCAAGCACCTAGCGTTGGTGACTCCCAGTTGTCTTCAACAAAACGTACTTCGTGCGTTAATGTATCAATGCCCAACGCTTCTAGAGAGCCTAGGTAGAGCTCCTGAATATTCTCAGGCGATGGCTTCAAAACAACTTGGAATTGGTAGTAATGCTGAAGACGGTTAGGGTTTTCACCATAGCGACCATCCGTCGGGCGGCGACAAGGTTGTACGTATGCGCTCGACATTGGCTCAGGACCAATGGACTTAAGGAAGGTCATCGGGTGGAATGTACCCGCACCAACTTCCATATCTAAAGGTTGAGCTACAACACAGCCTTGCTGCGCCCAGTAATCCTGTAAAGCCAGGATCAAACCTTGGAAGGTTTTGATATCGTATTTTTGCATAGTTGGCTTATTTTTATCTGGTACTTATCGTATGTAAACGCCTGCAGTAATTTGGCGCTTACGCTCGATTCAATGATTGAAAATTATGCTCAGTATACCGCGAGCGCAGGAGGGTTTTAAGCTTTAAAGCATAAAAAAAGGAGGGAAAATCCCTCCTTTTTACTAGATGTTTGAGTTTACACGTCTAAGTTAACAACTCTCAGTGCATTTGTTTCGATAAACTCTCGACGAGGTTCAACTTGGTCACCCATCAAGGTTGCAAACAATTGGTCTGCAGCAATGGCATCTTCAATAGTCACACGTAGCATACGGCGAGCATCTGGATCCATCGTTGTTTCCCAAAGTTGGTCAGGGTTCATCTCACCCAATCCTTTATAGCGTTGTGTATACAAGCCACGCTTAGACTCTGAGATAAGCCATTCAAGACCAGCCTCAAAATATTCGATTGCTTGTGTCTTCTCACCACGCTGTACATAACCGCCTTCGCTGATCAAACTACCAATCTGACGACCCGTGTTCGCAATGCGAACATAATCTTTAGATGTAATAAAATCGAAGCTCAAAGTATGCGCTTTATCAACACCGTGCTGACGAATATTGATCACCGGATAATACATATGGCGCTCTTCATCAAATGCAACTTCTGCGTTGAAGATAGTGGCGTCTTCGTCTTTCTTCACAAGGTCAGCAACCAAGTTTTCAGTCCACGCCGTTACCTTTGCTTCATCAGATAAGTCTGACTCGGTGAGCTCTGGATGATAAAGCAAGCGGTTCATGATTGAAGACGGGTACTTACGCTTTAAACGTTCAATAATATCTATCGTATTTTGATAATCATGCACTAAGTTTTCTAACTTGTTACCAGAAATTGGCTCAGCACCTTCTGCTGGGTATAATGCAGCATCGTTAAGTGCTAATGTCGTTAGGTATGAAGTTAGTGCATTATCATCTTTAATATAGCGCTCTTGCTTACCTTTCTTCACTTTATATAGTGGTGGTTGAGCAATATAGACATAACCGCGCTCGATGATCTCTGGCATTTGACGGTAGAAGAAAGTCAGTAGCAGCGTACGGATGTGTGAACCATCCACGTCCGCATCGGTCATGATGATGATGCGGTGATATCTTAGCTTTTCAGGGTTATATTCATCACGGCCAATACCGCAACCTAATGCAGTAATTAGTGTTGCCACTTCCTGAGAAGAAAGCATCTTATCAAAGCGTGCTTTTTCTACGTTCAAGATTTTACCTTTGAGCGGCAGAATTGCTTGGTTCTTACGGTTACGACCTTGCTTAGCAGAACCACCCGCCGAGTCACCCTCCACTATATATAGTTCAGAAAGTGCTGGATCTCGTTCTTGGCAATCAGCGAGTTTACCCGGTAGACCAGCTAAATCCATAACGCCCTTACGACGAGTCATTTCACGGGCCTTACGTGCAGCTTCACGTGCGCGCGCAGCATCAACGATTTTGTTTACAACGGTTTTTGCATCGCCTGGGTTTTCTAGCAAGAATTCCGTTAGCTTTTCAGCCATCATTTGCTCAACAGCCCCTTTCACTTCACTAGAAACGAGCTTATCTTTTGTCTGTGAAGAGAATTTAGGATCAGGAACTTTAACACTAACAACAGCGGTCAAACCTTCACGGGCATCGTCACCCGTAGCACTGGTTTTATACTTTTTATTAAAGCCTTCTTTTTCCATGTAGGTGTTAAGCGTACGCGTAAGTGCTGCACGGAAACCCGCTAAGTGAGTACCACCATCGCGTTGAGGAATGTTATTGGTAAAACAGTAGATGTTTTCTTGGAAACCATCATTCCATTGCATAGAGACTTCTACGCTAATGCCATCATCACGCTCAGTCGAAAAGTGGAAAACGCTTTGATGAACTGGCGTCTTCTTACGATTTAGATATGCAACGAATGCTTGAATACCGCCTTCGTATTTGAAGTGATCTTGTTTATTCTCTTCGCGCTCATCACTCAAAATGATGCTTACACCAGAGTTAAGGAAAGATAGTTCACGTAGGCGCTTGGCTAGAATATCGTAGTGGAAATTTGTATCTGAGAAAGTTTCAGCACTTGGCCAGAATCTCAATTCTGTACCAGTAGATTCCGCTTCACCGATAATACCTAGCGGCGCATCTGGAACACCCATTGTGTATTTTTGCTGATGCACTTTGCCATCACGGCGGATTGTTAATTGTAGTTTTTCAGAAAGTGCATTTACAACAGAAACACCTACACCGTGCAAACCGCCAGATACTTTATATGAGTTATCATCAAATTTACCACCGGCATGTAGTACAGTCATGATAACTTCTGCCGCAGAAACCCCTTCTTCTTCGTGAATTGAAGTTGGGATACCACGACCATTATCTCGAACAGATACAGAGCCATCGGTATGAATTGTTACGAAAATATCGTCACAATATCCTGCTAGTGCTTCGTCGATTGAGTTATCAACGACCTCAAACACCATGTGATGTAAACCAGTACCATCGTCTGTGTCACCGATATACATTCCCGGACGCTTTCTAACAGCATCCAATCCTTTAAGTACTTTAATACTCGACGAATCGTAATTTTCCGACATGGTTTCTTCCAATTATTTTGTTATTAAGCTGCCATGTTCCACGTGGAACATTTTAATTTCACGTTCCATTGGTTCAATAACGGCGGCAATACTTTCTGGAGTAATAGCAGTGATAAACAGCTGTGACTGACATTGCGCCAACAGACGCGATACCGCCACCTTAGTATCTTCACTAAGCTCCGAAGGTAAATCATCAATAAGCAAAATTGACTGCTTATTACTCTCTTGGTCAATCAAACTGTTTTGCATTACTTTAAGTGCATACAGTAAGAGCTTGAGTTGGCCACGAGAAAAAATATGTTCTACGCTGTTTCCTTGAGTATAAAAGTTAAAGTCAGCCTTATGCGGCCCCTTACTTGTATAGCCAAGTTTTACATCTCGCTCTAACTGATTTGTTAATACCTCAGCTAGTTCCCCCTTCCAGCCCGCTTGAAAGCGAATTTCAAGGCCTTTAAATATAGGGCTTATATCCCCTATCTTATCAAAAAAATGCGTCTGAAACCTACCTATATAAGCCTCTCTAAACATATTTATTTGCTCAGCAAGGCGTACAAACTCCTTATCCCAATAACTTAGCTGGGATTGGAGATCTCTCGGTTTAGATTTCAATAAAGCGTTACGTTGCTTGAGCACCTGATTAAACATTTTCCATGTGGAATAGAACTGATGTTCCACGTGGAACACACCTAAATCAAGAAACTTACGACGCTCTTTTGGACCACCAAAAAACAGCTCATAGCTTTCTGGTGTAATAACTTGAACAGGTAAAACCTGTGCTAATTCTGCCACTTTCCGGCTTGCCTGCCCCTGAATTCGAAGCTTAGTTTCACCACTGGTATATTTACTAATACCAAGCGGTATAGACAAGTTATGTAGTTGTTTTTTAGCATGAACAACGCAATGAGAAGCCTCATGCTTGATCATTAATTTTTGCAGATTGGTACGGAAAGATTTACCACTGGAGAGAAAGTAAATGGCTTCGAGCAGACTGGTTTTACCGCTACCATTTTCACCCAGAATGACATTAACGGCATTGCTAGGTGAAAGCGCCATCGCCTCAATGTTTCGAAACGCATTGAGGCTAAGGTGAGTTAAACTCATAACTCTATAAACGCATCGGCATAACTACATACATTGCATGTTCGTCACCAGCGGCTTCAATAAGCGCACTGCTGTTCGCATCAGAAAGCGTAAATTGTACATCTTCTGACTTTATTGTATTTAACACGTCTAATAAGTAAGAAACGTTAAAACCAACTTCAAGATCATCGCCTTGGTAACCTACCTCAACAATTTCTTCAGCTTGCTCCTGCTCTGGGTTATTGGCACTAATTTTTAATTGCCCATTACTCAGATTCAATCGCACGCCACGAAACTTCTCGTTAGAAAGAATAGATACGCGCTGAAATGCACTACGTAGCCAATCGCGATTTGCGGTAACCAACTTGTCCCCGCCACGAGGTAATACGCGACGATAATCAGGGAATCGCCCATCCACCAGCTTACTCGTAAAAGTAAATTCGCTGTCGATGATACGCACATGATTAGCGCCAAATTGAATGGTGATAGTTTCATCATCCGCAGGCAGTAAGCGCATGATCTCTTGCACGCCCTTACGAGGAATGATCAATTGACGTTGCGTTTGCAATGACTCTGGTAATTTTTGCTGCGCAATTGCCAAACGGTGACCATCAGTGGCTACCGTTTTAATTTCATTATTATCTACTTCAAACGACATACCATTTAAATAGTAACGTACGTCTTGGTTAGCCATTGAGAAATGCGTTGCTTCTAGCAATTTTCTAAGCTCTAAACGCGTTATGGCAAACTCAACCTCACCATCCCACTCTTCAAGATTAGGGAAATCTTCAGCAGCTAAGGTTGTCAAAGAAAAGCGACTTTGACCGCTAGTCAGTAGCAGTTGATGCTCTTGGCTACTTAGCACTAAATCAGAGTTATCAGGCAAGCTCTTACAAATATCTAGGAGTTTTTTTGCAGGCAAAGTGATCTTGGCGTCTGGCACATTGGTTTCAAGGGCAACAGATGCAACAAGCTCTATCTCTAAATCTGTACCTGTCATATGTAACGCGCCATTTTTCACTTCTAGCAATACATTAGACAAAATAGGCAGTGTATGTTTGCGCTCAATGGCACCCGACACCTGTACCAGTGGCTTTAAAAATAGTTCTCTTGGAATCGTTATTTGCATCATTTAACCCTTAAGAAGACAGCGTTCTAATTAAGTTTTGATAATCTTCTTTTACCTCATGACTTTCATCACGAAGTGCTTTTACTTTTCTACACGCGTGTAACACGGTGGTATGGTCGCGGCCACCAAATGCATCACCTATTTCTGGTAAGCTGTGGTTTGTCAGTTCTTTAGACAATGCCATGGCAACTTGTCTTGGTCTTGCAACTGAACGGCTACGACGTTTTGACAATAAGTCAGAAACACGTATTCGATAATATTCCGCCACGGTGCGCTGGATATTATCGATGGTAACGAGTTTGTCTTGTAGCGCTAATAAGTCGCGTAGCGCTTCTTTAACAAAATCGATAGAAATTGGGCGACCAGTGAAGTTGGCATTAGCTATCACGCGGTTTAACGCACCTTCTAACTCTCGCACATTAGAGCGTAATTTCTTCGCAATAAAAAAGGCAACTTCGTGTGGCAAGTTAATATTACTTTGCTGCGCTTTCTTCATTAGGATAGCAACGCGAGTCTCTAATTCTGGTGGCTCAATAGCAATAGTTAACCCCCAACCAAAACGCGACTTCAGTCGGTCCTCAACCCCTTCTATTTCTTTAGGGTAACGGTCAGAAGTTAGAATAATTTGTTGGTTGCCTTCAAGCAGCGCATTAAAAGTATGGAAGAATTCTTCTTGCGAACGCTCTTTGTTTGCAAAGAATTGGATATCATCAATCATCAATGCATCAACGCTACGGTAGTAACGCTTGAATTCTTCAATGGCATTATTTTGTAGTGCTTTAACCATGTCCTGAACAAACCGCTCTGAATGCATATAAACAATTTTTGCATCCGGTTTTTGTTCAAGAATACCATTGCCCACGGCATGTAATAAGTGTGTCTTACCTAAACCAGTTCCACCATAGATAAATACGGGATTGAATGCAGAACCTGGATTATCAGCAACTTGTGTTGCAGCGGCTTTTGCCAGCTGGTTAGATTTACCTTCTACAAAGTTATCAAAAGTGTAATTCTCTTTAATATTAGCCTTGTGCGAAGATTTAGGTGCAGGCTCAACTTTTTCTGCCATCTTTGGCTGAGTGCCTTGCAGCATCGACGTATTATCGGTTGCATGACCTACACTTGTGGCTTTTTCGTTAGACACACTTGGTTGTGCAGCTAACACAGGTTTGCTGCCTACATCAAAGTGCAACTCTGGTGCTTCATCACCACAGATCTCAATCAGCAGTTCATTGATGCGGTGGAGATACTTTTCTCGTACCCAATCCAATACAAAACGATTTGGCGCATAGATAGTTAGCGTATCATCAGTACTTTCTGCCTGTAGTGGTCTTACCCACATGCTAAATTGCTGAGATGGCAATTCATCTTGCAAAACATATAAACAACTTTGCCAAACCGACAGATACAC